>PKZI01000122.1 GCA_003133005.1 Acidimicrobiaceae bacterium
TGACCGGAGGGTCGCCTCCGACCGTGACAAGGCCACCCCCCAGGACGGCAGGCTCGCGATCCGGCTCGTTCTAGGCCGTCGCGGTCCTGGCAGGATCGTTCCCGAGGATCCCTTCGATCGTCTTCATCACGTCCGGGGTGAGCTTCGGGACGACCGCGAGGGCCTCCGCGTTGTCGCGGACCTGCTCGACGCGAGACGCGCCCGTGATGACCGTGCTGACATGCGGGTTCTTGACGCACCAGGCCAGGGCGAGGTGCGTCATGCTCGTGTCGAGGTCCTTGGCGACGCGGGTGAGCCTGCGGACGGTCTCGATGGCCTTCTTGCCCTCGTCCGACTCGACCATCTTGCGGAGCCACTCGTAGCCCTTCACGTTCATCCGTGAGTCGGCCGGGATGCCGTCGTTGTACTTGCCCGTGAGGACGCCCGAGTAGAGGGGCGACCAGATCGTCGTGCCGAGGCCAATGTCCTCATAGAGGCGCGCGTATTCCTTCTCGACGCGCTCGCGCCAGAAGATGTTGTACTGAGGCTGCTCCATGAGCGGCTTATGAAGGTGATGACGGTCGGCAACGTCGTAGGCGGCACGGATCTCGTCGGCGCTCCACTCCGAGGTGCCCCAGTAAAGGGCCTTGCCCTGAGTGATCATGTCGCTCATGGCCCAGACCGTCTCTTCAATGGGCGTCTTGGGGTCGGGTCGATGACAAAACACCAAGTCCACGAAGTCGAGCCCGAGGCGTTCGAGTGAGCCGTCAATCGCCTGGCTGAGGTACTTACGATTAAGGGTGTTGCGCATATTGGGAATCTCGTGCAAACCCCAGAAAAGTTTGGTCGAGATGATGTACTCGTATCGCTGCCACCCAAGTTCGCGAATGGCGGCGCCCATGACGCGTTCGGACTCGCCGGCGGAGTACGCCTCCGCGTTGTCAAAGAAGTTGACGCCTGCTTCCTTCGCGGCACTCAAACAGGCGGCAGCCTGATTGGCCGTCTCGAGTTGATTCGCGTTGCCAAAGGTGACCCAACTGCCAAAGGACAAGACGCTGACTTTGAGTCCAGAGCGGCCCAGTCGTCGGTATTCCATTTTCGCCATGCTCTCTCCTTTGAGAAGTGTGTAGCCCTAGGCTGCGGGGTTCGTGGGTACGTCGGGCCAGTCTTCGAACGACGTGGGCCCGGATTGTTTTGGTCGTTTGAGCAACAGCACGACGCCGGCGAGTGCCGCGCCGAAAAGAAGGATCACCGTCAGTTTGAAGAGTGCCTTCATGAATCCCACGAAGGACAGGATACTTGTCAAAAGTATGGACTTCTCGCAAAAGCCAGGTACAATGGTTCTATGACATTCAGCCAGAGCGAGCTACTTCTTTAGGAGGGCGAGCATCTGCTTGCCCGACGCCCCCGCTTTGGCGGGGGTTTTTTGTTTCTCGTTTAAGGTCTCAGCGGAAAGGAAGAACATGAGGCGAAACCAACAGCCCAGCCCCATGGCGTTCGACAAGTACCAACCCACGGTGCCCGTCGACCTACCGGACCGCACGTGGCCCAACAAGCGGCTCGAGCGCGCTCCTCGCTGGTGCAGCGTTGACCTGCGTGACGGCAATCAGGCGCTCATTGATCCCATGGACCTCGAACGCAAGAACGTCATGTTCGCCCAACTCGTCGCAATGGGGTTTAAGGAGATCGAGGTGGGATTCCCCTCCGCTTCCCAGCCCGATTTCGATTTCGTGCGCCACATCATCGAAAATGATCTCATCCCCGCGGACGTGACCATTCAGGTCTTGACCCAGTGTCGCGAGGACCTCATTCGTCGCACGTACGAGTCATTGCAGGGGGCCAAGAGCGCCATCGTGCACTTTTACAACTCGACGTCGACGTTGCAGCGACGCGTGGTGTTCGACATGGACAAAGAGGGCATCAAGAAGATCGCCACGGACGCCGCCGCCCTCTGTAAGGGCCTCGAATCCATGTCACCCACGACGACGTTCTTCTATGAATACTCTCCCGAAAGCTTCACCGGTACCGAGCTCGAGTACGCGCTCGAGGTCTGTGAGGCGGTGTGTGACGTTATTGGCCCGACGCCCGAGAATCCGCTGATCTTGAATCTGCCAGCCACGGTCGAGATGTACACGCCGAACCTCTACGCGGACGCCATCGAGTGGTTCTGTCGCCACGTCACACGTCGCGACTGCGTACTCGTCTCGCTGCATCCTCATAACGACCGCGGCACTGGCGTCGCGGCGGCCGAATTGGGAGTGCTCGCGGGCGCGGACCGCGTCGAGGGCACGCTCTTTGGCAATGGCGAACGCACTGGCAACGTTGACGTGGTGAACCTCGCGCTCAATCTCTTCAGCCAGGGCATCGATCCCGAGTTGGATATTCGTGACATCGACAAAGCACGCCACGTGGCCGAGTACGCCAATCGACTGCCCGTTCACATGCGACACCCCTACGTGGGCGAACTCGTCTACACCGCATTTTCAGGGTCGCACCAAGACGCGATCAAAAAAGGCATGCTCGCCATTGGTGAGACCTACGACGTGTGGGAAGTGCCGTATTTGCCAATCGATCCCAAGCACACGGGCCGCACCTACGAGGCCATCATCCAGGTGAACAGCCAGTCGGGCAAGGGCGGGGTGGCCTACATCATGAAGGCCGACCACGGGCTGGCACTGCCGCGACGGCTGCAGATCGAGTTTTCCCAGGCCATCCAGAAGATCACCGAGGGCGAGGGTGGTGAGGTATCGCGGAAGGAGATGTGGGACGCGTTCTCCGAGGAGTACCCGGCCCCGGTTCGGCCGTTGGAACGCATGAAGCAGCGAGTCGATGCCTCGGAGGAAGACGGCGGCACCACCAGCATCACCGCGACCGTCAAGATCAACGGGGTAGAGACCGAGATCCGAGGCGCCGGCAACGGCCCACTGGCCGCCTTTATCGACGCGCTCAGCGGTGTCGGGTTTGACGTCGCGGTCCTCGACTACTCTGAGCACGCCATGAGTGCCGGCGATGACGCTCAGGCCGCGGCATACGTCGAAGCGTCGGTGGACGGGAAGATCGTATGGGGCGTGGGGATTGCGCCGTCGATCACCACCGCTTCGCTGCGCGCGGTCGTTTCGGCGCTCAACCGCGCCTCCAGGGGATGATCGCGGCTGAGCGTCAGAACAAGGCGAGCTGCTGGGTGAGCGCGGCGGCGTCGGTGAATTCCTCCATGCTGGTGCCGCGGACGACGGCGCGAAGGCAGTCCATGAACAGCGCGTCGGAAACGACCGGCACCCCTATTTGCCGGGCGAGATAACCTTTGCCCTGCTCAGCGGCGGCGTCGTTGCAGACTACCAGCGACGACTCGCCATCGACGGCGTCGCTGTAGGCCAGCCCGGCATGCAGGATCCGCTCGACGAGCTCCTCGTGGGTCCGTGCCACCTCGGCCGCCAGGGCCACCCGCATGCCTTGGACCAGCGGCCTGTCGCGGACATACCGCCCCGGGTTGAGATAGGGGCAGAGCATCCGGGAGGCCAGCGCCTTCAACGGGCGCAACTCGTCGTGGGTCACCCGACCGTTGGGCCAACGGCGCCGCGTCACCGGGCGCACGGGCAACCAGACGTCGCGTTCGCGCGCACGCGCGAGGGCTGCTGACAGCACCCCGGTCAACACCACTGCGTCGTCGAAGGCGTCGTGCGGCCGTTCCTGGGTCACGCCCCAG
>PKZI01000003.1 GCA_003133005.1 Acidimicrobiaceae bacterium
GATAACCGACCTCGGACGCCGGATTCTTTCTGAGCATCCCGATGGAATCACTGTCGCATTTCTTCGAACAACCGATGGATTCAAGGACTGGACGCGCCGCACAAACGAACGTGCAATAAACAAGCAAGGATCGTCCGATGTCGCTGCAGCTGTGGATTCAATCGAGAGTGACATCACGCCAGAAGAGCAGATTGATTTGGGTGTCAGCCGGCTTCGCGCCAACGTCGCCACTGAGCTTCTCGACAGACTCCGGAGCGAGTCACCGAAGTTCCTAGAAGAAGTTGTCTTGAAGGTTCTCCATGCAATGGGATACGGCGAAGGCGAAGACGACCTCGAGCATCTTGGAGGCGTCGGTGACGAGGGAGTTGATGGTGTTATCAATCAGGACACGCTCGGCCTTGACCAGATATACGTTCAAGCCAAGCGGTACAGAGAGTAAAGTTCAATTGGTCGCCCCGACATTCAGGCATTCGTTGGCGCGATCAGTGGCAAGAGTGCATCGCGTGGAGTATTCATCACAACTAGCCGATTCACCCCGGACGCGCGTGAGTTTGCGGCTCGGTTATCTCAACCACGAATCATCTTGGTCGATGGTAACCAACTTGCTGACCTAATGCTGGAGCACGAGATTGGCGTTGCTGTGGACAAGGTCTACAAGGTTTACAAGATTGACGAGAATCTCTTTGAGGTCTAGGTGAACACCATGAACTCCAGTCGATGTGCGGATCCAAGGTCGCGAGCAACGTACGGTTGAGGCGATGAGTTGGACGGAAAAGCCCTTCACCCGAAATGCTGCAACCTGCTCGAGTTGTGGGGCGACGGTAGAAAAGGGCCAGCGAGGTTGGACCAACTCCGAGGAACCGAAGGGCAAAAGGGTGCGTTGCCTCATGTGCGGGCCGGCAGTTTCGGCCGTTCACGTCGACCCAGTCGCTGGGTCCTCAGCGCTGCGTCTGGACGCGCGTCGGCGCGGAGACAACTACCTTAAGGGCGCCCATGGCGAATACCTGATGGGCGAGTACTTGGCAAACGAACTAGCCGCGAGCGCGCGCGTGCTCACCGACCGACACGTGCCGGGCGACTCGGAGGCGAACATCGACCACGTGGTCGTTGCATCGTCGGGCGTATGGATAATCGATTCGAAGAAATGGAAGGGGGAGATCCACTACCGAAGCCCGAAGTTCCCGAGTACGGACCCTCGGCGATACCTCTACGTTGGGGGCGTAGACAGAACCCCACAGATCGCCAAGATCTATCGACTGGTGATACCCGTCGCTCGGGTCATCGGGGATCGAAGCGTGAACGTGCATCCAGCCATGGTGTTCATCGAGGCCGTCTGGGGAATACCCGAAAGCGTCCATTTTAAGAGGGGTAAGGGACCCTATTTGCACGAGGGGGTGTTCTTGTCGGGTGGACATAGCATCATCACGAAGATCAATGAGCCAGGTCCGCTTTCGCTGGAGAACGTTGATGCGCTCTACCGGAAACTCGACAAGGCTATGCCGCCGCGGTAGTGGAGACTCAGCGTCATTCCATCGAACTGGAAGACTCACGACATCGATTCGTAGCTGCCAGTATTAAGCGGTGGACGAACTTCGAGAGATGACCGTTAGGACGGCACTCTTCGCCTACCTTGATGAACTGCTCTCTGGTTCAGAGGACGAAACGTTGGGGTGGCAACAGACTGGTTCGTTTGAATTCAACGGCGAGACCTTTACCATCCGACAGACGCGCGGTCGAGGAATAAGTAAGCCATCGGGGCTCGATGCGGCGATTTCAATTACGACCGCGTTCACACCCTTTGGACTAGAACCCCCGTACGAGGATCTCGTTGGCGAAGATGGTTATCCACGTTATAAATATGAAAAGACCGACCCGAACATCTATACGAACCGAGCACTTCGACTCTGTATGGAATATGGACTTCCGCTCGTGTATTTCTTAGGCGTACGAAGAGGCGTTTACAAGCCGATATACCCGATTTTTGTCATCGGCGAGAGTCCGCAGCGACACGAGTTTACCTTGTCGATCTTTCGCTCCGAGATAGGTCGCGACACGTCGACTCTTTCGGGTCCCGAGAAGCGCTACGTAATGCTGGAAACCCGCCGGCGCCTGCACCAGCCAATTTTTCGTGAACAAGTCCTTAACGCGTATGCCACTGCCTGCGCGGTTTGCCACATAAGGCATGCACAACTGCTTGATGCTGCGCACATAATCAGCGATTCGAAACCGAATGGTGATCCAGTAGTGCCAAATGGGATCGCGCTATGCAAAATCCATCACGCTGCGTATGATCGAAATCTTATGGGCATACGCCCGGATTACCAGGTTGCTATTAACTCAGAGCTGTTGAATGAAGTCGATGGCCCGATGCTGAAACACGGCCTGCAAGAAATGCACGGGTCGCATATTCGTCTCCCTCGACGTGCGGCGGCGCGTCCCGATCAAGACCGCCTCGAAGTGCGCTTTACTGAATTCTTGAATGCTGGCTAGAAAGATTTAGGGTTTTACAGAGGATACAACCGGGAGCCTGAGGAAGTACTGATTAGTACCAGGAGAGTCGGCGAGTATGCCGGCCTCGTCGTTTAGAAACGAATCATTATTTCAACAACTCTGGAGGCGATCGATTACCCGGAAGTGTTTGGCGTCCGCAACCTCAGCTAAGACAGCTGAGGTCATTTCTGTCCGTGTGGGTCCACATAGATCGAAGGTTCAGATTGCAATGATCTCGATGAGGCCCTCGAGCCCCCGAAAGTCCTCGACGTTGCGCGTGTAGAG
>PKZI01000117.1 GCA_003133005.1 Acidimicrobiaceae bacterium
GGCCATGGTGCGAAGTAACTCGGAAGGGTTGGGCACGACGCGACACACGTGTTCGTCGTAGTACACCTGAGTTGCCGCCACATAGGCCGGGTCACTTGTCGTCCCCTTCGCTTCGTGTTCATCCAATACCGCCGCCACTCGTGGATCCATCTTGGATCGCAAGATCTTCGCCTCGCTTGACCATAGGGCCATGGACGCAGGTGAGTTGCTTAGCACGAGCGACCGCAATCCCGCGGGTCGACGAATCGCGTGTTCTGCGGCGAGCATGCCTCCCCACGACTGACCGAGCAGGTGATAGTCGTCTCGAATGTTTAGTTTCGCCAGGAGATTGTCGAGCTCGGCGAGAAATAACGCAATCGTCCAGAAATCGCCACCCCTCTCGGGCAAGTGCGTGGAGCGACCCGAACCAATCTGGTCGTAGTGGATGACGGACCGACCGCTTTGAGCAAGGTCGGTGAGGTTCTCGAGATAGTCGTGCGTGCATCCCGGTCCCCCGTGCACAATCACCAACGGTGTAGGTCCTGAGTCGAGCTCGCCAGTGATGCGATACCACGTTTCGAATTCGCCAAATTGGACGAGTCCTTCGCTCGTTGTGGCCGCTGTCATCGCGCCATCCTACGAGTCCGAACCGCGCGTCACGGCCCGATGATTCTTAGACGTCTCTTAGCGCAACTTGCAACGCCCTTCGAAGTGCGTGGGCAATATGAACCGAGCCGCAGCGAAAGGAACCAGAGTGAACGCAGTGCGCCGAGGCATACGAAACGCCTTTCGGAATTCAATGCGTACCGTTGGCGTCGTCGCCATTTTGGCCGTCGCGATCGCACTGTCGATTTCGATGTTGATCGCGCGCGATGCGGTGACTTCGAAGATCAATACCGTAAAGGCGTCGACGGGGAACACTATTTCGGTCTCGCCCAAGGGTTTCTTCGGTTTCAATGGCGGCGGCACTCCTCTCAAGGCGAGTTCGATCAACGACCTACTTTCTTTAAAGGACGTGACCGCGGTCCAAGAGTCACTCAGCGAGGAACTTACGAGCTCAAAGACTTCACTCACTTCACCGACGCCGGCGGGACAATTGGGTTCGCAGTTCGGTTTTGGGGGTGGGAACAGCGGCTCTAGCGGATCGTCCTCGGGGACGTTCACAATTCCGGTGCGCGTGATCGGCACGAATAGCCCGGGCAACGCGGTCGTGGGGGGCGCGAACGGTGGAGGTACCGAAAAACTCACCTCGGGCAGATCCTTCAGCCCAACTTCAACGTCGGACGTCGCGATTATTGGTAGCACGCTTGCTTCGACGAACAAACTCAAAGTCGGATCGACCTTCACGGCTTGGGGAACCAAGATCACGGTCGTGGGCATATTCAATGCGAGATCCACGTTCACCGATTCGAGCGTGCTCATGCCATTAGCAACGGTCCAGAAGCTCGCCGATTCAGCGGGTGACGTCACCTCAGCGACAGTGGTCGTGAACTCGGTGAACAACGTCGGAGCCGTCGATAAAGCCGTAGCCAAGAAACTCGGATCTGCAGCCGATGTCACGTCCACGCAAGCCACGACCGAGGCCGCGCTCGCACCGCTCAACTCGGTCAAGACGATTTCTACCTACACGCTGATCGGTTCGGTCATCGGCGCGGCGATCATCCTGCTCTTGTCGATGCTGATGATCGTGCGCGAGCGCCGCCGCGAGGTTGGCGTCCTTAAGGCACTGGGTGCACCAAATAAATCCATCATTAGTCAATTCATCTCAGAATCAACGACTTTCACGATCCTCGGTGCCGTCGTGGGCCTCGTCGTGGGAATCTTGATCAGCAGTCCAATTACGTCGGCCCTCGTGAGTGCCTCAGGAGGGTCGACGTCGACGAACACCGGTGGGTTCGTTCGACGTGGCGCAGGCGCCGGATTCACGGGAGGCGGCAGCGGCTTCACTCCGCCTGCGGGTGGATTCTCGCGCACCGGGATTGGTTTTCACTTCGGCGGTGTCACGAATACGCTCACCCAATTGCACACTTCGGCGAGTTGGTCGACGCTCGCATTTGCGCTCGTCGCCGCCGTCGTGATCGCCGCCGTTGGCAGCTCCGTAGCGGCGGGCACCATAACTCGAATCCGTCCTGCTGAAGTATTGAGGAGTGAATAATGCTGAAGGTCGAGAACTTGGACAAGACGTTTCGCACCGCAGCGGGCGACGTGCACGCGGTTCAGAACGTGTCGTTCGAAGCGAAGGACGGTGAGGTCGTGGCCATCCTGGGCGCGAGCGGAAGCGGAAAGTCCACGCTGCTTTCATTACTCGGCCTCCTCGATGCGCCCGATCGCGGGAGCATCGACATTGACGGCACGCAACTCGCCATACTCGACTCCGCGGGTCGAACAAGGTACCGCTCGAGCCAAGTGGGTTTCGTTTTCCAACAGTTCAATCTGATACCAAATCTCAACGCGCGCGAGAACATCAAACTTGCGCTCGAGTTCGCTCACTGGCCCAAGGACAGTCGCGACCAACGTGCGAATGAGTTGCTCGCCATGGTGGGTCTCGACGAGTCAAAAGCCGATCGTCGGCCCTCGAAACTTTCGGGAGGCGAACAACAACGCGTTGCCATCGCTCGAGCGTTCGCCGCGCAACCGCACCTGATTCTGGCCGACGAGCCCACCGGGAGCCTGGACAAGGCAACGGGCCAGAAGATCGTGGACTTGTTACGTGAGATCGCGAGCACGCAAAACGCGACCGTGCTCGTCGTCACCCACGACGAGAAGATCGCGAAGCAAGCCGACCGTCGCTTCGAGATCGAGGACGGCGCTCTCAAGGAGATTGCCTAGGGATTTATCAAAGTCGCGTTCGAGTAGCCTCGATTCGGCTATGGCTCTCTCTATTGGAATCGTCGGGCTCCCAAACGTCGG
>PKZI01000076.1:0-251 GCA_003133005.1 Acidimicrobiaceae bacterium
ACCCCCCGCATCACTGTCGGCGAGTGCAGCGTCAAGCACCTCATCAGAGGGCGACAACAACCCCACGACGTAGTCGTCGACGTTCGACCAAATCTCTTCGCTCACCCCCACAGTCTCGCAGGTACATACGAACTCGCGCCAGCGAATTACCTCGTTACGATTCTGTGACCGCTAGCAAAGATTTGCGAAAGCGCTGGTCTGAAGCATTGCGCGAAGAATGTCGTCCTCGTTCTTGTTCGCGGCCAGCGATT
>PKZI01000076.1:352-7946 GCA_003133005.1 Acidimicrobiaceae bacterium
TACACGCCAAACCCGTCGAACGCGAAACCAACCAGGATCGGTTTCTTTGCCGCGGGTGTTGTCTCGCTCACCCCTGGGGACGTCGTACCGGCGGTTGACGTCACTGACGCCACGCTGGGACTACCACCGGTGGCGTAGGTCACCAGACACCAAGGTAGGCCGTGGTAGTGGTACTGACCGCCGGGACCCGGGTGCCCGTCACAATCATCAACGAACGAAGCGCTCACGCCGTTTGACGTCGCGATGAAGTTGTCACTCGTGGCGACGGTGGAATGGTTGGCCTCGTAGGGGTTGTAGAGAGCGGCACCGTTCAGCATGATGCCGATCGGCCCTTGATTCGTCGTCGTCACGGTCTTGGAATACTTCGGGGTGAGTGGCAAGACGTAGTCGTAGTTCTGGTCCCTCAGCACCGACGACGCGGCGACGATCGACGCGTCCGTCGCACTTACGTCGAGCGGATTTGACGGTACGGCATAGTTCGCCGCGTAGAAGTTCGACGCGGGCAGACCGTTGGACTTATACGTCCACGAGCCGTTGCCGTAGGAAACGGCGACGTTCGTGTCCCACTTGGCGAGACCCACCGCGGTCTTCTCACTCTGGGATGTCGCAACGGTGTACTTCGTCGCCGCGTCCGCATTCGTCGTCAGTCCACTCAGGATGAGGACTGAAAGCAGAGCGACACCACCTCGAGCGATGACGTCTACGCGCACATTTTTCACCGGCATTCTCCATTCGTCGCCTCGGCGCCAGAGTAACGGAACCGAGGTCGCGAAACCAAGTCATCACTGTAAGAATTTTGCCCGTGCTAAAAGCAGCGCCCTCGTCACGTCGCGCCATCGCGTTACCGTAGAGCGGTGGCGACGACGAAGGCGTACCTCGAACAAGGAAAGAAGGCCACTTTCGCACTCGCCCTCGAATGGCCGGGGTGGGCGCGACGTGCTCGAACACCCGAGCTCGCGCTCGAGGAACTCGAACATTACCGAACGCGCTACGAGAAGGTTCTTGGCCACGAAGTACCCACGGGCACCATACGCGTCGTCACGACGGTCACCGGCACCACGACCACGGACTTCGGGGCTCCCGATACCCCGGGACCCGGCGACGAGCGGCCCTTCACGAAGGCGGATCGCCAGCGCCAGGTCGACGTACTCGAGCGATGTTGGCGCTACTTCGACCTCGTCGTCGCAACGTCGTCACCACAACTGGCGAAGGGTCCGCGCGGCGGTGGGCGCGACCGCGACAAGATCGCCGACCACGTGCGCGAAGCCGAACGCGCTTACAGCTCGAAGATCGGACAGCGCATCGCCCCGCGCACGCCGTGGGTCGAGCAACGCGAGATGATTCTTCGCCAACTGAAAAGCGGTGTCGCCGATCACGCCTGGCCCGCGCGTTACGCCCTGCGACGAATGGCGTGGCACGTGCTCGACCACGCCTGGGAGATCGAGGACAAGAGCGTCACAGCCTAACGGTCACCGCACCGATCGACACTACCTAACGAGGTACCGATGACAACTGGCCGTCGATTAATTCGCGATCCTCGCGATCGGTAATCTTTTCGACCAACTCCTTCGCGACCGCGAACCAGTGGTCACGTTGCGTCGTGTCGCCCATCGCCGCATAGGCCCGAGCGACGCCCTCGGCGACCGAAGCCTGGAGCCAGTCCGGGGTCGACGGCGTCTGGGCGCGGTCGTAGGCGAGTCGCGCGTAGTGAACGGCAAGATCGCCGTGACCCGTCGCGGCCGCAGCGCGCGACACCATCCACTCGGCCATGACGAATTGATCCGGCCCGCCCGCCAGAAACCAGTGATAGTGCTGGACGAACGCTGATTCAAGCAGTTCGTCGTCTTCGGCACTCGTGCGATGGTCAATTTCGAGAAGTGTCCAGCAGCGGTTGTAGCGGTTCACGCCGATCTTTCGGTGTTCCTCCTTGTTCACCTTCTCGTCCTCCTCTTACGAGCGAACGCCACGTACATGTTCGTACGAACGTCGCGAGTACCACGAACGACAAAATACCGCGTCCGATGCGGCGCCACCGCGTCCCTCCGATTGCGTTCACGAGGACTCAATGGACCATCACGTGTTCGCTCACCACCCTTACGCGTGAGCACTTGGGACTGCTTACACGCTGAGCAGACCCGCGACGAGCGTGAGTGCGGTGACGGCGACGCCCACTTTCGTGAACGTCCACACCGACGGTGTTGCTCCTTCTCGCTTGGCGACGCGAAGCCAGAGCACCGAGGACAACGCACCGACCACGGTCAGGTTGGGACCCAAGTTCAGTCCGAGCAAGAGACTGTACGGATGGGTGGGGAACTTCGCCGAAAGCAGAGCCGCGGCGGGCAGATTGTTCATCACGTTCGCGCCAAGTGCCCCCAGCCCCGCCGTCTGCCAGGCGTTCGCCGAACCCAAGAGGTGCTGGGCGAGGTGCCAGTGGCGCGAGATTACGGAGACGCCCGTCGCCACGAGAAATAACCCCACCACCACCGGCAGATTCGCGCTGCGCCAGAGGTCGGCGAACCGAACACCACGTCGACGAACGGCGTCGAGCACGCACACGAAGAGCGCGAACCCGAGGACCAGTAGCGCTGGACGGCTCGAAATCAGCATGCACACGGTGGCCGCGAGAACGCCGAGCAGTCCGGGACCGAGCACAAACTCCGGGTGCAACGGGTGATCGGCACTGGGCTTCGAACGTAGTTCACGCCAACCCCAGACGAGCACCACGAGGATGGTGAGCGCGATCGCGAGCAGCCACGGCACCAAGGTATGGCGCGCGAACGTTGCACCAGACACACCCGAACCAGAGAACACGAGGATGTTCGTCAAATTCGAGCCCAGCAACAACAGCGAGGCCGCGTTGGCCATGAAGATGGAGCCGTAGAGAAACGCTCGCTCTTCGATGTGGCGGCTGCGGGCGCTGTGCAACAGCACCGGGGTGAGGAATACGACCGACGTGTCCAGATTGAGCGTCGCGGTGACGAGTGCGGCGAGCACCATGGTGGCGACGAACAGCGTCACCGACCCACCGGGCAGGCGCGACATTCGCGAACCCGCGGCCTCGAAGAGTCCGTCGTTTGACGCCACGTCGCCAATGAGCAACAGCCCGAGGACGAGAACGAAGGGCTCCCAGGTCTGGTGGACCGCTTGTGCCAGCACGATCAGCGATCCGTGCGAGTGGGCATTGCATCACCCTACGCCGAGAAGGTCGCTGCGTCGCCGGCGCCCTGGGGCCACGGTTGCTGTTCGCTACACGTGGCGAATTGTTCGTGGCGCCAACTGCGCAAACTATCCGCGTCGTGGGGCTATGCGCTGACGTCGCGTGACGTCACGACAAGTCCATCTCATCGAGCCACTGCTGCACGACTGGAACGTCGCCCTCGACGCGCACCGTGTCGAGAGGTCGACGACCGTAGAGCACGAGCACCAAATCAGACGCCGACGCACGCAACCTAATCGGGGGAAGGCTTCGATCACCCCACGTGATGACGTCGACAGTGTCGTCGGGTTGGAATGAAAGGTGGTTCGACGTGAGAACGCCGAGCTGAGAGGCCATCACCGAAAGGAATTCGTCAATACCGTCGACCGCTTGTTCGCGCGGTATCTCGAAGGACTGGGCGAGCGCGTTACACGCATCCCAGCAATGGACTGCGGACTCCTGCGCTTGATGGCGCGCGACGGCACCCGTTGTTCGCGGTTCACCCCACCACGTCCAGCAGGGTGCGTCGGCGGACGCGTCCTTCAAGGCGTCCACGAGCGCGAGCGTCTGCTCCCTCGCCCAGGCGACAAGGACCGCGTCGTCCACGTCACTTTCGTCGACGCTCGACTTTTCATCAGGATTTCGATCATTGACCGTCGCGGCCCAAAATCGCTGCACAGCACCCAAGTGGAACACGAGGTCACCCAACGTCCACTCGGGACACGACGGGACGGGCGTCGACAGATCGGCGATCTCAGCGAGTGCCGCTATTCGTGCACTGTTGCGCCCAATCGATGTGAGGTAGTGCATGGGAGCAGGCTAACAACGGTCCGCGCACGTCGCACAACTGGGACGCAAAGTACGATTCAGCGCGTGTCGTACGTGCCGAGTCCGTGGGAGCCGCCAATGGCGGGCACCGAGGTGGAGCACTTGCTGGCTTCACTCGAACGCCTTCGCGCGACGTTCGCGTGGAAGGTGCGCGGCCTTGCCGCGGCGGGACTTTCGTACCGACTGCCGTCCTCCGCCCTCTCGCTGGGTCGATTACTCAAGCACCTCTCTCGTGCCGAGGACGAGATGTTCACTCGAAAACTCTGGGGCGAACCGGTCTCCGAACCCTGGCGTTCGGCCCCGTGGGACGACGATCCTGACTGGGATTTCACCTCGGCCGACGACGACTCGCCCGAGGAGCTTTACGCAATGTGGACGACGACAATCATTCGGTCACGGGCAAGCGTGCAGCGCGCGCTCGTCGAAGGTGGACTCGATCTCGAGACGCATCTCGGTTGGGGTGACAACCACGTGAGCTTGCGTCGTCTGCTCTTCGATCTGATCGAGGAATACGGACGACACACGGGTCACGCTGACTTGCTTCGCGAATCGGTTGACGGGTTAACGGGCGAAGATCCACCCAGTGACCTTGCGTGGCCCGATCCGCTCGCCTGACCGTTTCCGGCGTAGGGCGATTGGGTTACGGTGCACACTTCGTCGCGACTGCGTGAAGTTTGCGCCCACTCGATCTCTCAAATGATTTGCACGGTTTTCACGACGGGCACTGACTCGCGAAGTTCATCATCGTTGAGACGCATGCCTTCGAGATGAAACGGGATCGCTTCTCGCATGTTTTCGACTACCTCGTCGATGGTTTTTCCGGTCGTGATGACGCCGTCACGTCCTATGACCTACGCCGCGAAGTTCGCGCCAGCGTCCTCAATCACAATTGTGTACTCCGTNNCTTTGGGAACCACATCGGGAAAGATGACCTGGAATCGTCACGCACCCAAGTTTCGAAGGATGATGATAGTGACGATGACTTCCTCACTGTCGGCTTAAAAACGAGTCGTCATCGTCGATCATTTTGATGATTTCTCGAACCGTCACGAATCCGCAACGGTCGAACGAATTCAATCCTCAAACGAAAATGGACAAACTTTTCTTAGTTAAGTTTCGATGGACGTGCCTGTGTACGCAGCGATCGGATCGAATCATCACATTTGAGCGTCACCTCTCCAACTACGACGAAAACCCGTGTCAGGCGATGCTGACGAATCGCGGTCGGCCCCAGATTTGTCGCACGAAGCAATAAGAGAAATCTTGAAAGCAATTCTTGAAAGCACTTCCACCAGCCAGTATGTTGCAGTGATTAGCCACCAAGGTTAGAAAGGCACATATGACCGACACCGTGCAGGGCGTCGCTCCGACACCAACCGTTGGTCAGTCGTCCGACCGGCCCAAGATCCAGATAGTGCCACTCAAGGGCCTACCCTTCGCCGCAGCGGCAGTCGTGTTCGTCGTCGTGGCGATCGCGGGCAACTGGCAGTGGGCGCTCATGTTCGCTCACGTCGCCGGCGGCGGTTTATGGACGGGCATTGATCTTTTCGTTGGTCTCGTCCTGGGGCCAATACTGGGACACCTGTCAATACCGGCCCGAGCGGAGTTCTCCGCGAAGTTCATGCCCAAAATGGTGCTCATCATGCCCACCGTGGTCATGATGACCCTCGCGAGTGGCTTCCAGGTTGCGAGGAAATTGGGAAACCTCTACGCGACGAGCCCGAATCATTCGTGGCTCATTGCCTCATTCTGCGTCGTCGGCGTCATGGCCGTCATCGCACTGGGCATCCTCGAGCCCGCGAACATCGCCGTCTTGTTCGAAATGAACAAGCCCGTGCCGAACGGCGAACTGATCGGGCGGCTCATGAAACGATTCATCTACACCGCAGGCATCACGGGACTGATGCAAGTCGCGACGTTGATCATCATGACCCGGGTGGCGACGCAATGAGCGTGGCCCAACGTCCTTCAATGCGCTCGAGTATTGACCGTCCGCGCCCGCCCGTCGCCTGGTTGAGCACCGGCGCCTTGGCGCTCGTCATCATCGGCGGCATCTTGATGGCGTCGTACGCACCGCGCAAGGCGCCCCTCGGCGTGGCGACCGGCCTTCTCGTCGCGGCGGTACTGTTGCTCGCCTCGGCGGGGGTCTTGCTCGTGGGCATCAAGGACTTCTCGCGAACGACCTTCCTCAAGGTCTTTAAGTGGTCGGCCCTCGCGTACCTCGTGACCGCGGCCATGATCGAGTTCGCCTTCGTCCGCGATCACACCAGGGGTGCGTCCCTGTTCATCGTCACGTGCATGTTGGTGATATTCGCCCTCAGCGTGCCGACCACGATTGCCTTCACGACCGCCCGCTTCGCCGACGACTGAGCGAACGAGCGGTCTGGCCCGATTGGGTACGACCATTCCACGCGAATTCATGGATCATTGAGGGCAATAGGTACGTCTTTCGTGCGATCGCGCTGGGCGCAATGGCGAAGGTCAGGCGGTTCGTTTTCGCCCGAAGAGCCAGTAAGCAATTGAACCGGTCAAATTCCCACTCGCTATCCGCCACAACAATTTGGGCCCGCGAACGCCGTCGCGAGGGCGACGACGAAGATCTCGCCACGTCAAAGGGGTCACCACGATCCAGAGGACCAACATCACTGCAACGACCAAATACTTCGAGTTCGTCCTCATACTCTTACTTTCTCATTCAGACGTTCATCAGTCTTTGCCCTCGAGCACCGCGACGCCGTCGCCGCTGAGGTCGCTAAGGGCGCCCTTCCTCCCGGTCATCGCGAGGACGAGCGACTGGAGAGGACCCGAGACGAGAGGACCAGAGCCATGTGACCAAGTGGCGTCAGTGGCTCGCAGCTGCACGCCGGCGATGCGCCGCTTGGATCCGATCAACAAGATCGAATTCTTCCAATTGTCCGCGACGGCGACGAGGGCCGCCTCTGGCGAGTGGTGTGTGATACCCAAGGGACGACGAATGTCCTCACCGTGGACCACGATTTCGCCGAGCATCGCAATGACGGGAGCCGGTGGATGATTGGTCGTGGTAGTGCGCGCCTTGAGACGCCGGATCAATTCTGCAGGTTCCAAGGCAGCGAGCCTCTTGGCGTCGCGGTCCGCGAAGACGTCGAATCTGAAACCAGCGCTCGCGAGCTGTTTGTAGAAGTTGAACGTCGTCTGTTCTGCCGCTGAAAGTACGTGTCCGACAACTTCTTTGACGCTCCAGGCACCGCACCACGAATCGACGGACCATTGAGCCGGCGCGAGCGACGCCAGGGTCTCTGCGAGCTGTTCGCGTTCGGCGTGGATGTTGGACCAAATTTCTTGCTTGTTCATATTCCCCCTTATTATGTTGCGCGAATTCTCGACGCCAACTCGACGCGCTCTTCCTACACGAACTACTACTTCAAACGACGTATGTTGGTCAACAACGATCTGCGTCGAATGCGAAAACTCAGGTCTTCACCGTAAAACTAGTTCCAAAGTGAGCGCGCCGCCGTCTCGAGAACGAGCTGTCCTCCACCAAGTAACGAGGCGCAACGACCCCGGTTACATCGACATCGATCGGAGCTC
>PKZI01000143.1 GCA_003133005.1 Acidimicrobiaceae bacterium
ACCTACGTGCGCAAGTACGTCAACATGAAGTTC
Source organism: Acidimicrobiaceae bacterium (assembly GCA_003133005.1). Classification (GTDB taxonomy): domain Bacteria; phylum Actinomycetota; class Acidimicrobiia; order Acidimicrobiales; family RAAP-2; genus RAAP-2. The sequence continues at coordinate 34 of PKZI01000143.1, forward strand.
GCGCCCTCGGGCATGACAGATGACGCGGAACTACGTATCGCGACGTCGCTCGTGGACTACATCTTCCGCCGTCTGGCGCTTGACTACTTGGACAAGCAGGAGCGCGACGAACTCGGTGTGCTCTCGACGACTGAGCGAATCCAACCAACGCTGCCCGAAATAGCTGAGCAGGCGACACCGAACGTCGGCGTGGGTGCGGAGCCAACGTTCATCGACCTGAGTGCGAAGCCCGGTGCTGACGACCATGTCGTTCTCCTGAGTCGCGACCAGCAGCGTGACGCACCCATGTGCTATCAGTGCGGTAACGCAATGCAGCGCGCCGGGTCGTGCTACGTGTGCTCGAGTTGCGGAGCGACGAGCGGTTGTAGTTGATGTCAAATTGCACTCGAACTCCAGTGGGAATTTCATTCGAACGTCAATGCAGTTGCGTCCGAACTTCAGTGAGATTTTTTCGAAGTTCAGTTGAAGAGGAATCGAACGCTGTCGAAAGGAAGTGAAATCCTTTGGCTAAGAACACTGGACGTGGTTACCGCGAAGGCGAAGTTCGTGACCGCAGTCAGGTATACAACCCCGTGACCAAGACTTGGACGAAGCGCGATGCGCAGACGGGCGAGTTCATGGGCGGAAAAGAAGACGGTGACCCGTACAAGGGGGTCCGAAAGGAACACTGAGGATCAATGACGAAGGTGGGCGATCGTCAGATTGTTGCTTCGCCAAGGACTGCCGTCGATCACGAGTCTCGAAGTTCGTTTGAACGGAACGTCTCCCACGCCTTAGTAGCTTCAGCCTTAGTGAGCTGTCGGGCTAATTCCTCTGGATATCCAGCGATGTTGACTAGGTCCGCAATTTGCCATGCTTCGGCTGGCGACCGGTCGGGTTCGTCAAGAGGTCTAGTAGGGGTTTTCTTGCGCTTCCTCTTCGCTTCTAAGAGGTCCACAACCTCNNTTCGATTCTAAGAGGTCCACAACCTCCGAGAGTGTCTTCGTCTGTTCGTTCAAGGGAAGTGAGTCGAGACGACTCCGCATCCCTTCGTAAACCTCGCTGTCTTTTCGCGCCCCTACGGCCCAGATCTCACCAATATCAATGATTGTCGCCCCAGAGTCGTCTGAAGTTACTCTCCACACAACACGCCAGTCTCGGTTGCTAATCGTCAACTTTCGGAATCCGCCGAGCACGCCGCCGAGAGATTCTCCGGCTTCTGGATTACTCTCTATAACGAGGAATTTCTTCATCGCCCATGCGAGTGCCGGACGATTTTTCTTTTGCAACTGCATCAGATCATCAACGGCGTCGTCCGTGAATCTGAGCTCAGTACGAGTCGCCTGAGGATGCCGGCCGCCCCTCATTTGGCGAGATTCGTTGCTCTTCCTGGGAGGCCCGCGTCGTTTAGGGTTCACTCGCGGCCAGCGGCGAGATCCTCATCCAATTCTTTCTGCAACGTTTCCCGATCAAATCCGAAGCGAGAGAAGACGTCATCGAGTGAGGTTCGGTGCCCATTGTCTGACACGAATCTGACCATTACAAGTGAAAGGTCTCGAAGATCGCGCTCCGCTTCCTGGTACTCAAATAGCCTGTCGGCTCCAATGACTGCAGCGACGGGCGTGTGGCGTCGCTCAACCACGAATGAGGAGCCAAGTTCGGCGGCCCGAGCAAGGCTCGAAACGCCTCGTTTGCCCGCGTCGGTGATGGAAATCTGAAGGGGTGCGGGGCGGATTGTCATATCAATAACTATACAGGTTTCTGTGTAGAAATCAATCAACCTGCCAATGTCGCAGAAATCACGACCGTGAGGCGATTAATCAACGCGGTATTCCGTCGATTGAATCGGACCTTACGAGCCCTGGTCACCAAGCGCTTGTTGGGTTTCGCGCATCTTGGAATATTGACGCCTAAATCTTGGATGCAACTCGGCCTGCATCTCGGATGCAACTTGACAGTTGAGTTTGAACGCCGAAACTTCTCGATCGGCGAGTCGCCGCCAGACTTTTTAGCTCGTCACGTGGCTGTCGAAACCAACACTGACACACGTGAATCGAACGCACTTCGCGGGGATTTAGGAACGCGCGCGTTGACTTTCGATAGCGACCTTTATTGTCACGGCCGGTTGGGCACGAACGGCTCACGAAGTGTCAGTGCGGTCCTCAGCACGTTCGCCCTACGCTGCAGTGGTGTTTACCATCTCCAATGAACGCTTCGAGCAAATTGCCAGTGACGCGCTCGCGTCGCTACCCCGCGAATTAGCCGAACAGATCGACAACGTCGCCATCATCGTCGAGCAGGAGGCACCCAGTCGCTCGCTCTTCGGGCTCTACGAAGGAATACCGCTCACGAAGCGTGGTCCGATCAGTTACGCGGGGGTTATGCCCGACCGAATCACCCTCTACCAGAAGACGATCTGTGAGCACTGCTCGAGTGAAGCAGAAGTGGAGGCGCAGATCAGAAAGACGGTGATCCACGAGATCGCGCACCATTTCGGCATCAGCGACCCGCGACTCGAGGAGTTGGGATGGGCGTGACCCACGAGTGGAGCATCGAAATGGTTGTCGGGTACCTATGAACGCGAGGAGTGAACTCCATTTCTCTGAAGTACGTGATGACGCGGTGCGAAGCATAGAGTCGATCGCCTCGGGACTCGGATGGTGCAACGTCGTGCCCGACGTCGAGGATGACGTGGACGATCTGCAGGTGAACTTCCTGGGCATGTGGTCGAATCACGGAGTGGTGATGGCGACGTACATCACCAAGCCGGAACGAAACGGTCTGGCCCAGCCGTCGTCGCTCGGCGTGCTGCATTCACGTGGTCGCCTGGGAAAGGAGCGAATCGCGCAACTACTAGACGGCGCGCCATTTCGGACGAGACAAGACCACAGTCAACGCGGCTTGGTCCTCGATGTTCCCGTCGCGACGCCCGCGAAAGTGGTGCTGGACGTGATGTGCACCTTCACGTCGTCGTTGTGTGACTACGAAATGACGGGCACGTGGCGCCTCGACACGTACCGGCGCGGTTGAAGCAATTTCGTCGTAGCGACTCGATTACATTTCTTGCATGACGACCCGCGAGAAACTGACTGACCGCGGTTTCAAACTCCTCAATGTGTTGCACCGCGCGGTCCTGCGCGTCTCCGCGGGCCGCGTCGGATCGAGGGCCTTTGGCATGGACGCCGTCGAACTGTCCTGCGTGGGTCGTCGAAGCGGTTTGACGCGCACGACGATGTTGACGGTGCCGGTTACCTATGGCGATGCGATGGTGCTCGTCGCGTCAAAGGGTGGTGACGACCGCTTTCCGGATTGGTACCTCAACATCGAGGCCAATCCTGAAATTGAGATTCGCCGCCGCGGTGCGACTCTCTTGATGCGCGCTCGAGTGGCGTCGCCCGAGGAGAGCCATGAGTTGTGGCCCAAAGTGATTGGCGTTTACGGTCCCTACGCGAGTTATCGACGTCGAGCGAAACGAGAGATTCCGCTCGTGATTTGCGAACCGCGCTGACGTGGGACGTCGCGAACGTCTGCTGCTGGTCGTGGCCGCCCTCGTTGCGGCGGTGGTAATTGGATTCGGCTTCGGGCGCTCGACGGCATCGTTTCATTGGACCGCCACGGGAACCTTGACCTACCACGCACGATGCTCGAAGGAAGGTCATGCGCAAGTCCCGGACACCTGTGCCTTCCAAGTACCGAATCCGCCGACATTGGCGAAGAAAATCACCCTCGACGTGCGCGTGCACAACACCTCGGCGGTGCGCCATTGTTATGGACTTAGCGTCACGACGTCGTATCTGTCGGGTCTGCAGAGCTTCTGCGTCGAGCCACACGCGAGCGGCGGCTACGAGACGACGAATGTGGCGAAGTACTTCATCGACGTCACGCTCGACCTCTTCGTGAGTACGAGCAGCGCCAACGAACCACTCGCGCCGATCAAGACCACGAGTCGATCAGCGTTTCGCGTTACGTTCAGCCAAGCAAGGAATTGACTGAGTTAGCCAGTGACGACCATCGTGTCGAGGTCGAGGCTCGTCAGATCGTCGCCGAGCACGACCAGACCAGTGAACGCTGACGCCAGGGACCGCCATTCGTCCTCGGTCCCGGGAAACGGCGACGGCACCATGTGGGTGAGCACGAGTGCCGCGACCCCGCCTCGTTGGGCGGTGTCGGCGGCTTGTTGCACGGTCGAGTGGTAGTCCACGATGTCTTGAAGGCGAACGTTGGGAATCGAACGCACGAGGTCCTCGCGGATGACGGTCTGGACGTACGCGCTGGCACCGAGAACGAGTTCGTCGAGTGCGACGCACGGCACGCCATCGCCGCCTATCACGATGCTCTGGTCGCCCTCGGAGATTCGGTACGCCAAGGTGGGTTCGACTGGTCGGTGGTCGCTCGCGCTGGTGCGAACGTGCAGTCCGTCGAGTTCCCACGTCACGCCGGCATCGAGTTCAGTCACGTCGACCAGTGGGCCCGAGTGCAGGTCGCCGTGGTGGTTTCGCCGGTACCCAATATCGAAGGCGAGGGTGTCAAGGGTCGCCTCGACAAAGGCGCGCGTGCCCACGGGTCCGGCGATGCGCAGCGTGGTCGGGTCGGGATTCATTATCCAGTGCGTCGTGATGATGTCGTTGAGGTCGCACACGTGGTCGCTATGAAGGTGCGTGAGTGCGATGCCCGAAAGCATGCTCGGCAGTACGCCGGCCTTCGCGAGTCGCATCACGACACCTCGACCCGCGTCAAAGAGGACGAGTTGGTCTGACGTGCGCACCAAGGTGGCAGGACCAGCGCGTTGCGGGTGGGGAATCGGCGAACCAGTACCGAGCAAGGTCAACTTCATCTACCACTCCGTCTGTCGTCGCCTCGCGAAGTCTACGGTGGCGTTCGTCGCGAGATCTTTTGAAGTGCTGCACCCAAGGGTCGAAGGTTGCCATAAATATGACCAATCCAGTAGGGTTTAAGGCACTTCGATGTCATCAATGGGAGAGACCGTGAACAGTGTTCGAGTGCGTTACACCCGCGGGCACCTAGTGACACGTTCAATCAGTTCGGACGGCGTGGGGGAGGCGACGTGACCGTGTTCCTGTTGGGCGCGGGACCAGGTGACGCGGACCTGCTGACCCTTCGCGCCGCCCGTCTGCTCGCCAGCGCGCAGGCGGTCGTGCACGATCGGCTCATTAGTCCCGACGTTCTGGCTCTCATTGACCCGGGGGCGGCGCGATACGACGTTGGAAAAATGCCCGGCGATTCGCGCTCCCAGGGTGACATCAACGAACTACTGATCGAGCTCGGACGCACCAATGAGCGCGTCGTGCGTCTTAAGGGAGGCGATCCTTTCGTGTTCGGTCGGGGGGGAGAGGAAGCCGAAGTACTCGTCGCGAACGGCATCGACGTCGAGATCGTGCCGGGGATTACCTCGGCGTTCGCCGCACCGCTGCTCGCGGGGATTCCCGTCACGCACCGTGGGCTCTCTCATGGAGTGACCGTCGTCACGGGTAGCGCAGTCACTGGATCGACTATTGATTTCGTGTCGCTGGCCAATCCCGATCTCACGCTCGTGGTCTTGATGGGCGTCGAGCAACGAGCACTCATCGCGCAACAACTCATCGAAGGGGGTCTGGCGCCCTCGACGCCGGTGGCCGCCGTTGAGTGGGCATCGACGCCCCGCGAACGCTGCGTTCGCTGCTCGCTGGACGAACTGGGCGACACGCACGTCGAGGCGCCGGCGGTGCTTGTCATTGGCTTGGTGGCGGCGCTTGACATAGGGCGTACTCGACTCCTCGCCTCCGCGTGGGCACTCGCGTGATGTTCCCGTTGGTAGCCGACCTGCGAGATCGTCGCGTGGTGGTGATCGGAGCGGGTCGCGTGGGCGTCGACAAGGTCGCGGCATTACTCGCGTGTGGGGCCACGGTGACCCTTATCAGTGATCAGGTGCTGGCCCCGCTGCCCGAAGGGATCGCGGTAATTCTGCACCGTCGCTACGAGTACGGCGATCTCGACGGAGCGCTACTCGTCGTCGCGGCGACTGGTGATCCCAAGGTCAATGATGAGATTGTTCGCGAGGCGAACGAACGAAATATCTTGCTCAACACGGTTGATGACCTTGCGCGTTCGAATTTCTACTTTACCGCCAACTATCGCGACGGCGACGTTCTCGTCGCGGTCTCGACGGGTGGCGCGTCACCGGCACTCGCGCAGTGGGTTCGAAACCGTGTGGCTCACGTGCTGCCGAAGAACCTGGCCCGTGTCGCAGCACAGTTGCGCCGCGAGCGCACCGCGCTTCACGAAGCGGGTGAAAGCACCGAACGTCGTCCCTGGTCCCAACGCGTCGCAGAACTCGTGGACGAGGCCTAGGGACCTGCACCGTTAAGCATCCGGTGTCGAGAGCGTCGAACGATCACGACCGTCCTCGTGCGCGCTCAGGTGACGTCGCAAGTTGAGCATCAAGAGCCCACCGGCGAGCGCGGTGAGTCCCGTGCTCAGAGGCCACCAATTTCCTAGACCATTCGCGAAATAAATTCCCGTGATCGCCGGAGCGAGTGACCCCGCGACGCCCCACGTAAGGCCCTGAGCCGCGTTGTAGCGACCGCGTAGGTGCTCGGGCGCGATGTCGTTGACGAGCGCGGGACCAACGGGCTGCAACAGTGTTTCACCGACAGCGAAGATCGCCATGGCGAGACAGAGCGATCCAATGGCGACGAACTTCGGGAGTCCCAGCGTGGCGTCAAGGATGATCCAAAAGACGAACCAAAGAATCGACGTTGTCGCCATCACCGTCGTGCGACTCTTACCCTCGATTCGGTTAAGGACCCATAGTTGGGCGAGCACGATCGTGGTGGTGTTGAAGAAAAACATCACGCCAATGGCGTGCACCGAGAGATGAAGGTCATTGACAACGAAGAGGCTGAAGCCCGCATCGAGCGATCCGTAGCCGCCAATCATCAGCACCAACATCGCCAGCACCACCATGACGAGGCGCTTGTCGCGCAGCACTACGTTCCAACCCTCGGCGCTCTTAATTGGATCGTCGCGGTGTTCGGTGACGGGACGACCGTATTTTCGAAGCGTGAACAAGAGGAACACCGACACGAAGGTGACGCCGGCGTTAAAGAGGTAGAGCGTCTCAAATGTGATGGGACGGTGGACATTGACGATGACCGCCGACACGAGCCCTCCAAAACCAATGCCGAGGTTGACGAGCATGAAGTTAAGACCGAAGGCCCGTTGTCGGTGATCTTCGTGAACCAGACGGCTAAGCATGGTCGAACTCGGTCCCCAACCCGCGTTGCCGAAAACTGCGAGCATCATCGCCGCGACAATGGCCTCGGTCTTGGTACGAGCGAACGCGAAGACGACCAACGACGCGGCGTCGAGCACGTACGCGCAAACCATGACGCGAAACGGTCCGAAGCGATCGGTGGAGGTGCCCCACAAAGGACTGGAGCAGAGTCCGGCTATTGCCGATATCGCGAGCAGGACCGTGGCGAAGCTCGTCGAGAATCCGCGCACATTGTGGAGGTAGACCACGTAGAGCGAAAGCGTCAGTCCCATGCCCATGCACGTGATGAAGGTGCATGAGTAGAAACGTCGAAGTGGACCGTTGATTGCTATTCGAAAATCCGCCGGCACGAGCGCCTCGAGCAATTTCACAAGAACTCAAGGCTACTTTTGCTAGCTTGTGCGGTGAATCACAAGAGTTGAAACGCGAAGAGGATTCTCAGGGTTACGCTTAAGGGAGTTACTTCATCGCGAATATTGAAAGAGTGCCCGTGGCCACGAAACGATTACCAAAGAGTCGCACTGATCTTCTCGATGAAATCGCTCCGGACGTCGAGCGTTTGTACAACCGCCACCTCGAGGCGCCACGTCTTTGGTACCCGCACGAACAGATCGATTGGGGCACTGGCGAGAGCTTTCTTGATCGACCATGGTCGGAGTCGGACTATCCCCTCAGTTCGGGCGTGCGAAGTGCGATCTACGTCAACTTGTTAACCGAAGACAACTTGCCGTACTACACGACCGCGTTGTACGAGCGTTCACCGGCTGGCCATCCAATTCGTGAGTGGAACAATCAATGGACCATGGAAGAGAATCGTCACGCCATGGTGATGCGCGACTGGGTGCACATCAGCCGATGCATTGATCCGACCATGCTTGAAGATGGGCGACGCGTGCAGATGAAGAAGGCGGAAGTCCCTCATCCTGAATCGTTCGCGGACATGATTACTTACGTGGCGTTACAAGAACGCGCTACACAGATCGCACACCGCAACACCGGGGCCAAGTTGCCCAAGGACGACAAGATGGGTCGCAACGTGCTTGCACTCATCGCAGGTGACGAGACGAAGCACTACTTGTTCTACCGTGACCTCGCTCAAGCGGCCTTCGCCATCGATCCTTCTACGATGATGATCTCTGCGGCGAAGCAAATCAGCGCCTTTGCGATGCCAGGTACGGGCATTCCGGCCTTCACCCGTCACGCCGTTCGAATTTCTCGCGAAGGTATTTACGGGCTCGGCCAATACTTGAAGGACGTCCTCGGTCCCGTGTTGGCGTTGTGGGACGTCGAGCACCTCGGGGGCCTCAGCGCCGAGGCAGAAAAAGCACGGCTCGTGCTCGAAAGCGTGCTCTGCAAGATATCTGAGACCGTCGAGCGAATGTCCCAAAAGGCCGCCAGTAGTGCGGCCGTAGCTTCCGCGGCGCTCTAGAGCGCTACTGCTTAGAGTTCGCGACGTTCCTGACGTAGTCCTCGAACGCCTTTTGCTGGGCCGCGACGGCGTGGAGTTGGCGTTCGTGCATTGAACCACCTCGAACCAGGAGGTACGCCAGTGTGCCGATCAACGGCAACACGATGATGAAGAGTACCCACAGCGCCTTGGCGCCACCACTGAGGTCGTGACTGCGGAAAATGTCGACCATGACGTGAAAGACGAAAATGATCCACACGAAGAACAACGCGAAGTAGAGCGTGGACATAAAAACATCGAAGAGCGGATAGTTCGAGGCAAGCATGAGGGTTCCTTTTGATCGTGGATGAAGTCGTCTCTTCCAACCTACGGGTTCGATTCAGGCTTCGTCGTGTCTTTTGTTGGTCGCGAGGTGCGACGAATCGGGGCCTTGATGAGCAATTTGGTTCCACAATCTGCATAGGATTTTGGGAACAATCAAGGGGGCCGCGTGGGAATCAGTTTGCAAGAGGCAATAGCCGCCACGTCCGCGCCCGGTCAACCTTTTGAGGTCATTGAGGTCGAGCGCGACGGCGTCACGAATCGCCTCTTCAAGAACGCTCCTTCGACATTGCGCGACTTTTTCGATCTCGCGCGCGGCAATACCGCAACCTTCTTGGTGTACGAGGACGAAGAGTGGAGTTTCGAGGAGGTGTTGCTCGAGGCCGACGCCCTCGGCGCGGCACTCGTAGATCGCTACGGCATCAGGCCCGGCGACCGCGTGGGCATTGCCATGCGTAATCTTCCCGAATGGATCATCTCGTTCGACGCGATTCTCTCGGTGGT
>PKZI01000007.1 GCA_003133005.1 Acidimicrobiaceae bacterium
GCCGACATTACAACTGACGAGCTACGCGCGAAGAATTCCACAGGGTGAGTGGCTGCGAGCTCGACAATGGGGCGTCGGCATCGCCGATGGTCTCGGTGACGAACGCTGCGAATTGTTCGACCAACGAGGCGACCTCGTCGCGTCTTCGTCGCAACTCGCAATGGTGAGCTTCCCCGTCAAAGAGAAATGACGTTCGAGCCGCGCGTCTTGGAAACCGGAGCGCTACAAATTCGAACTCGCCTCATTATCCCAAGTGAGGAGATTGACATCCGCGTCACGACGTCGGGCGGACCTGGGGGCCAGCACGCAAATCGGTCGCTGACGCGAGTTGTCGCGACGTTCCACGTTGCGACTTCTGAGGTATTGAGCGATGCGGATCGCGAACTCTTACTGGAGAAAGTCGGTGGCGTCGTGCGTTCGAGTTCCGGACGCTTTCGCTCGCAGGGACAGAATCGCTCGGCGGCTTTGGATCAGTTGGCGAGCAAAATTGGCGCTGCATTGACGCGCCCAGCGCCTCGACGTGCGAGCAAGCCGACGAAGGCCTCGAAGGTGCGGCGCGTCGACGAGAAAAAGGCGCGCAGTCGCGTCAAGGAAAATCGACGCCCACCGACGGACGATTAAAACTGGGCGAGGTGACGATCAATCGCGCGTAGTGCCGAATGCATCAACGAATCCCTCGATGGGTCAGTGTCTTCGTGGGGGCCGCGTAGCGGCGTTAGAGACGCGTAACCCGCCGAGAGTAATGCGCCATCCTCGTCTGCGTCTTCGTCACTAACGTCGCCCAGTTCAGGGCTCGCCGCCCCCACGCGCAAGGGCAACTCGCCTTCGTTGGCGAGCGGGGCTCCTCCCGCGCGCGGACCCGCCGCTTTGACGATGCCCGCGGTAGAGACGCGTCCTCGCTTGACGCCTTTGAGTTGATGCGCACTCAGGTTTGGCACATTGAGGTTCATCAACGTGCGCTCGGGTGCATCCATGAGCTCCTCAAGAATCTCGATTGCGAGGTCGGCGGCGGTGTCGAAGTGCACGTCCTCACCCCACTGCACCGACACCGCGAGTCCGGAGAGCCCTAATTGCGCACCAGTAAGTATCGCTCCGACCGTGCCGGAATGAAGCAGGCTTCGTCCGACGTTCGCGCCCGCATTGATGCCCGAGAGCACGAGATCAGGTTGGAAGTCAAAACTGCCAACGGCGCCAACGATGACGCACAGCGCCGGAGGGGCTTCGAGGGAAAAGGCGGGAATGGATTCGGCGCCGAGGATTGTGTGGCGCTTGTATTTCACCGCGGGGTGAGCGAATACGTCGCCGACGGCGGACGACATGCCCGAATAATTCTGATGGGGGGCAACCACCATTGCCTCGCGCACTTCGCCCGGCGGGCAGCTCTCAATCCATTTCGCAACTGCTCGCGCAAGTGTCGCGATCCCGGGCGCGTCGATTCCGTCGTCGTTAGTTATCAAAATACGCATCCCACGTACGTTAACTGGCCTAAGTTACGAGGCAGTGAAGAGGGAGAAAACTAACTGATGCTTCCGTCAGGAGAACAGATTGCGATCGCCCACGGCGACCAGCGAGCGGTCATCACTGAAGTGGGTGCAACCCTACGAACCTACGTAAAGGGTGGCGTGAGCGTGGTTGAAGGCTTCGCCGGCGACGAGGTACCCACCGGTGCTCGCGGCCAGGTGTTGTTCCCTTGGCCGAATCGCACGGGTGACGGTGAGTGGACGTTCTCAGAGCGCATCGCGCACCCGACCGTCGACGATGTCGAACACGCCACCGCCATCCACGGCCTTGTTCGTTGGCGTCCCTTTCGAATCGACTCGGTGAACCAAAACCGTTGCGTGCTGTCATTGCTGTTGCATCCCACGCCCGACTATCCATTCTTGTCAGAAATTAGTGTCGCCTATCACCTTGGATCACTCGGGCTCACCGTGACGACCACCGTTCTTAATCGTGACGAGGTTCCGATTCCTTTTGGTGTGGGGTTCCACCCGTATCTCACGGTGACGACGCCCACGATTGAAGGAGCGGAACTTGAAGTACCTGCGAAGGCCTACGTCGCCACCAACGCGCGCAAACTTCCAACGGGGGAGATTTTGCCACTCGCAGGACACCCATTGGATTTTTCTCGGCGAAAGTCCGTGAACGGTCACGATTTAGACGTCACCTACACCGAACTACTTCGCGACGACAGTGGCATGACGACCGTGATCGTTACAGACAGCACTGGTGGCGAAGTGGAATTGAGTGTTGACCGCACGTTCCCCTACGTCCAAGTGTTCACCGGTGACACTTTGGAGAAAGGACGCCGCCGCACCGCGATTGCCGTTGAACCAATGACGTGCCCGCCTGACGCACTGCGAAGTGGCAAAGACATCGTGGTGCTCGAACCTGGTCAGCACTGGGCCGGCTCGTGGCGACTTCGACGTCGCGTGTAATGGCGAAGGTGGTACTCGTCACGGGATCGACGAGCGGGATTGGCGAAGCAACGGCGCTACGCTTCGCCGCTCAGGGCGACACCATCGTCTTCAATTCTGCACACAGCGCGCTTGAAGGCAAGCGGCTCGTCGACGCGACGCCTGGATCGCTCTACGTCCAAGCGGACATCACGAATGCCGAGGACTGCGCGCGGCTCATCAGCGAGGTCATCGCTCGCTACGGACGACTTGACATCTTGGTCAATAATGCGGGCGCGACGAAGAAGATTCCTCATTCGGATTTGGCGTCGGCGACGGTGGAAGTGTGGCGACAGATATTCGAAGTGAACGTCTTTGGAACTTGGGCGATGTGCGTTGCTTCGATGGACGAACTTCGAAAGACGAACGGGGCAATCGTCAACGTTTCGTCGCTC
>PKZI01000013.1 GCA_003133005.1 Acidimicrobiaceae bacterium
CGAAACCAGGGCCACCGTGAGGGACCATTGCGCGGTGCTCAAGGAGTCGTGGAAGTCCTTGGCGATGGTTGGAATGAGCGGCGCGCCGAGTGAACTGATGATGCTGGTCACCATAGTGGTCATTACGAGCACTGGTCCCAGCGCGGCGACTCGACGCTGCCCATTCATGGGTAGGCCTTTCCCTGGCGCTGACCTCGGCTCAACTGCTCCAGCACCTTTCGGACTTTACATTGCGCATAACTAACCCAATCCCCGCTGCGTTCTGGTGTTTAATTTTGCTCACCTCATATCACCTCATTTGCACGGAGTTCGTTGCTGAATGGTTACAACCTCTGGTGCAGTCGCCGCCATCTCTGAGGCGAATGACTTCAGAGAACTAAACTCTTTCAACCTGTCCTTCCAATTAACCGGAGCAACCATGACCACCTTGCAAAAGACCGCCGTCGTCACTGGATCCGCCCGCGGAATCGGCGCGGCCGTCGCCAAGCGCTTGAGCAACGATGGATTTTCAGTAGCCATCCTCGACCTCGATGAAGCCGCATGCAAAGTCGTCGTTGACGAGATCAAGTCAGCGGGAGGCGAAGCGCTACCCGTTGCGGTAGACGTATCCGACGAACAGTCGGTGGAGCAGGCAGTAGCCCACGTGGCTGAAGCGCTCGGGCCACCGACTGTGCTCGTGAACAACGCCGGCATCACCCGCGACAACCTCATTTTCAAGATGTCCGTGAACGATTGGGACGCCGTGATGAACGTTCACCTCCGCGGCTCATTTTTGATGAGTCGCGCGACTCAACGTTTCATGACCGAGGCCAAATGGGGTCGCATCGTCAACCTTTCGAGCACGTCGGCGCTCGGTAATCGAGGACAGACTAACTACTCGGCGGCCAAAGCTGGCCTTCAAGGATTCACCAAAACGCTCGCCATCGAACTTGGCAAGTTTGGAGTGACGGTAAATGCGATCGCTCCGGGTTTCATTGAGACCGAGATGACCGCGGCAACAGCAGCGCGAATGGGCATCTCGTTCGAAGACTTCAAGGCCGGAGCAGCCAAGCAGATTCCTGTCGCCCGTGTGGGTCAGCCCGATGACATTGCTGCGATGGTGTCCTTCTTTGCTCGTGAGGAGTCATCGTTTGTGAGTGGTCAAGTCATCTACGTCGCGGGTGGGCCCACTGACTAGGGACAGTGCGAATCGGCAACGTTGTTGTGCCTACGTGAAAATGACGTCTCGGAAATGAGTTTCGCTTGTTGTGCTCGAAAGCGGCCCGGTGCGTGCTGATCAAGTGATTTACAGAGGCTTCGAGGGCTTGGAACTCGTCGCCGACGTCCGCGGCGACAAAGACGCATGGCCCGTGCTCTTCTTGCACGGCGGCGGCCAAACGAGGCACGCGTGGGACAAAGCCGCTGAGCACATCGCTGCTCAAGGATGGTTGACAATATCTCTCGACCTCCGCGGTCACGGCGAAAGTCGGTGGTCCGAAAAGGGCGACTACTCATTCACTGCATTTTGCGCTGACTGTGTGAGCGTCGTGGACCAACTAGATCACCCGCCCGTGCTCGTTGGCGCGTCCCTCGGAGGCATGTCCGCATTGCTGGCCGAAGGAACCAGCGATCGCGAGGTTGGAAGTGGATTGATACTTGTCGACATCGCACCTAAATCAAATGTCGAGGGCGTTAAGCGAATCAATGAGTTCATGATGTCGGGACTCGACGGATTCAATTCTCTCGAAGATGTAGCGGCGGCAATTGCTGCCTATACACCCCAACGCGTCCGGCCCGTCAATCTTGAAGGTTTGAAGAAAGTTGTTCGCGAGCGCGACGGCCGCTGGTACTGGCACTGGGATCCTCGGTTGATGAGCCAGGAGCGCACCGAAGTCGTCGCTCAACGCTTCGCCGGGTTGATTGACGTAGCCATCCGCAACATCTCAATTCCCACCATGCTTGTGAGGGGACTCGAATCCGATGTCGTTACCCAAGAGGGCGTGGACTATCTCATGGATTCGCTACCCGACATCACACTCGTCGAAGTTGCGGGCGCGGCGCACATGATTGCGGGAGATAAGAACGACGCGTTTTCCGATGCCGTCAGCGCATTCCTGCGAGATCGCATCACGCCTCGAATCAACCCGTGATTGCAACAAGACATCACGCTCCGCGGCCCACCGGATGCGGAAGTTCCGGATCCGAGGACGGTCCTTCGCCCCCTCCTTCCCTCGAGACGACTTCGGAAAGGACTGGACCTGACGACCCGCCCAATCCACGGGAGTCGAAGTCGTTTTCAGTTGCGACCCGAACGGTGCTCGGCGTCTGATACTACGAACCCTTAATTTTCCTGGGTTCTGGCTCCCTGGCACTCTAAGGGCGAGAGTGCCAACTTTTTCGGTGATCCCGGTAGAGTTGACGTCCCGAAGTTACCTTCGGCCGTTGGGTCTGACCAGCACTAGGCACAGCCACCGGGAATGAGCTTGTGGGCCACGTTGACCGGTCAAGTGAGTTCGACTGCTTGAGAGGAACAACGATGACGAATGAAAACGTGACCCTGCCCCTACTTCC
>PKZI01000077.1:0-465 GCA_003133005.1 Acidimicrobiaceae bacterium
TCTTCCAACGCCCAAATCCGATTGATTTCTGACCCTTTGTTGGGTTCGTTATTCAGGGTGACTCGTCATGTTCACAATGGTGCCATCAGGGGCGCGAACGAAAAACCTTCGCAAGCCCCACGACTCTGTTGTCATCGGGTAGACGATCTCGTACCCACGACGCTGAGCTTCCTCGTACGCCTCTTCTATGTCCGAACCTACGTGCACGGAGACGTTCGAATCCTCAGGAGCCATGGCGTCCTTTGTGACGAGCTGCACGTGGGCCCGTCCATCAGGCGATTGGTAATGCGCGACCCACCCCATGTTGAATCCTTCGACATTCAAACCGAGGTAGTCGGTATAAAAAGCACGAGCAGCTTCAATATCAGCAACCGAAAGGTTCGTCACAACGCCGGTTACTTTCATAGTTCCCCCTTTATCGGATTCTTGTTGGACGACCTTCTGCCTGATCATTGTGTCTGACGA
>PKZI01000077.1:553-2835 GCA_003133005.1 Acidimicrobiaceae bacterium
AGGCCGAATATGAACTTTTCTGTTCCAGCGATCTGCATCGATATTCCACTTAGCCCCGCACACAGGAGGCACTGCCCCGGCCAGAAACGACCTCTAACTGTCGCTGGACCCAAGGCCCATCGCCTTCGTTCCGGCTCTGACCGTGCGCGTCACGATCCAGGCGTGTTTACCCACTTGGCGGACACGACCGAACCCGAGATCTTCGAACAACTCGACCGTCCCGCTGAAGAGGAAGCGCCCCTGCGATTTTCGGCCCAGCGTGGTCTCCGAAATTGCCTCAATTCGTCCACCGCCCGCCAGGACAATCTGGGCGATGGCTCCTTCGAGCGCCAGCCGGGCAATCCCCTCGCCGCGATGGTGCTTGTCCACGAAGATGCACGCAACTCGCCACTGCGCCGGCGGCGGCGGGTCCTTACGATATTCGCGGAGGTGTTTTAAATTCAAGGAGTCCGTGAGACCGTACTGGCACCAACCTTGCGCGTTTCCCTCCTCGTCGAAAACCAGCGCTGCTTGCGCTCGGCCGCATCGGACTAGTTGCTCCTTGATCGTCCGCGGGTCGCTAACGCCGCGCTCGTACTCAACGTGATTCGGGGCGCACCAGCAACCTCCGTAGATCCCGTTGTTACGTTCAACGAGGTCAGCAAAGGCGTCCCACGTCTCCGCTTCGAGCCGGCCGACCTTGAAGTTGGTGTTCAACATGAATTGAAATTGCCATCCGTCAACGATTAATTATTTGTGTCATCGTACAGAAACCACAGCGTTCAAAGCTAGGACCCGAGGGCTCGGAGATCATCGATGTCGGAGGCCCGACCTGCACAATCTCCGACTGGCGACTTGAATGCTGGCGTGGCTGCGGCGCTTCGGCCTGAGCGGCAGGATCGTCTCCGCCCTGCGCGAGCGACCAGTTGTTGGTCTTGGCCAGCAACACTGAAGGACAAGACGAATAGCAGATCGATATGGTACGCTCCGCGCCAGCGCCGTCGACAAATCAACTAGTTCGATGTGACGTTGATTGGTTGGGCCGAAGGGGAGGCAATTTGAAATCCCGTTCTACAGTACTTTGCACCTTGGGTCTGCTGACGTCACTGGCGACTGTCCTTCCACCAAGCGCCTCAAGTTCCGCGGCAACTTCTAGCCATCGTGTGTTCTACCTTGACCTCCATGTTGGCCAGTGCGCCATCGGCCCTTCAGGCTCGGCGAAGTATGTTCAAGTAGTTCCATGCAGCAATCCTTCCCATGATCTTGAGGTCTATCTCGTTACACACGGTGGATGGTCACGCAGCACTCGTCCGTCAAATGCGGTCATTAATTCTCGAGCGCGACAGATCTGCCTTTCGAACTTCCAGCGAATATTCGGAGCCGCAATAAAAACTCCCTATGGATATCGCGACTATTTTCCTGACGCCGGAGCCGAAACAGTTAAATACGCCGACCGGGTGAGTTGCAGCCTGACCCGCTGGCCCACAATTGGATCAATGGGGCAGGGAACTCACTTTCACGTGGCGTAGTGATTTTAGGTTCGGTGCTCGCGCCCATCACTAACGACTTCACTAAATGAAGATCGTCGCTCAATCGTTCCAGCAACTCTTGGTTAGTTCGTACGCTCACGGCTGCCACTCCCGCCTGATCAGCCCGTACACCCATGAGTTCGAGACCTCGCCATTCACGACGCAGTCTTCGCGCAAAGTCCCTTCACGTACGAATCCGAGTTTCTCCAGGACGCGGGCAGATGCGGTGTTGCGCGTATCGGTCTCGGCTTGGACTCGATTCAAATCCAGCGTGTCGAATGCCCACGTCAGCAATGACCGAGCGGCCTCGGTGGCGTAGCCATTCCCCCACACTGCATCGTCGAAGCAGTAGCCCATCGACGCGCTGCGGTAGTCCGGGTTCCACCTGGTCAGACTGCACCAGCCAATGAAGGCATCGTCGGAAACACGGTCCACAGCCAGCCGTGTCCCGGTGCCCTCCTCCTCGATCTTTCGACAAGCGGTTATGAACGTCTCGGCGCGCAGACGATCGCTCCAGGGCGGCGCATCCCAGTAGCGCAGGACGTGGGCATTGCTCTGTAGCGCGAAGAGAGCGTCCATATCCGATTCGTTGAAGGTTCGCAACCGCAAACGAGCGGTGAGCAGCGTGGGAGTTGACAAGGACATGCGAGTCACGGTAGTTCGTCTCGGGTGCCACTCACTTCCTGCCCAGCATCTCTCCAAGGGCCCACACAGGACATGGCAACTCATCCGTTGATCCGGCGATGAGTCTGACCGGCATGCAGCTCCAATTAG
>PKZI01000260.1 GCA_003133005.1 Acidimicrobiaceae bacterium
GTCATGATGGCATCGTAGATGCGATTTCGTCGGTCATCCCGACGGCTTCCATCAAACGTCGTACTTCGCTGAGTGACAATTGTCGAAAGGAACCGGGACTCAACGTGGCGTCTTGCAAAGGCCCAATCCTCGTACGTACGAGGCGCGTCACGTCATGACCAATCGCCGAGCACATGCGACGTACCTGTCGGTTTCTTCCTTCGTGGATCACGATTCGCAGGAGACCTTCGCTCACCCGGCTCACTTGCGCGGGACTGGTGATCCCGTCGTCGAGTTCCACGCCTTCGCGTAAACGTCGGATCGCACCGGGTGACGGATCGCCCTCGACACGTGCCAGATACTCCTTGGAGATACCCGAACTCGGGTGCGTCAAGAGATGCGCGAGTCGGCCGTCGTTGGTCAAAATAATCAGCCCCTCGGTGTTCATATCGAGTCGTCCTACCGGGAAAATTCGAACAGGTGATTCGACGAGGTCGAGCACCGTTGAGCGTCCCTGAGGATCAGACGCGGTCGTCACGACGCCGTCAGGCTTGTTCAAGAGAAAATACACCATGTTCTGCGCCGTGGGCGCCAAGGCACCATCAACGCAGATCACTTGTCGATCGGGATGCACTCGATTTCCGAGTTCGGCGATTCTCCCATCAACGGTCACGCGGCCTTCGGTGATCAGAATCTCACACGAACGTCGTGAACCGAAACCGGCGCGCGCCAGTGTCTTTTGGAGGCGCTCCCCCTCGTCCAATTACGCGTCCTCCGCCAATTCGAGCGCACTCTCGAAGAGCTCCTCGGCAATTTCGTTCGCCGTCTCGACGGGAGGCATGAACTCTTCGATTGGTGGAAGATCCGCAATCGACGCGAGTCCCATCCGATCGAGAAAAAGTTCGGTGGTGCCGTAGAGAATGGGCAGTCCCGGACCCGACGCACGACCTTTCTCTTCGATGTAGCCGCGCTGTTCAAGCAATCGCACGACGCCGTCGACGTTGACACCGCGAAGTGCCGTGATCTGGGCGCGCGAGACAGGCTGACGATAGGCAATGATCGCGAGGGTCTCGAGGGCCGCCGAACTAAGACGATGCGAGACGTCGCGATTCGCGAATTTTGTGACCCACGGCGCCACGTCGGGTGATGTCTGCATCACCCACCCGCTCGCGAGTTCAGCCAATTGGAAGCCTCGCCGTTCCCGGGCGTATTCCGCGCGAAGCTGGCGCAACGTTTCGAGGACGAACGAGGCGTCATCGTCGACGGCGTCGGCGAGCTCTTCGCTCGTGATTGGCTCAATCGCCACGGTCAACATTGCCTCCAGTTTCTGCTCGAGTGAATACTCAGCCCTCATAGCTATCGACCCTCCCCAAATCAAGCGACGACGTGATGTCGAGCCATTCAATCTGCACGTCCCCAAAGGTCGCACCTTGACCAAGGTCCACCAGGCCCAGTTTGCACAACTCCAAGAGGGCCAGGAAGTGGACGATGACCTCGATACGGCTCTCGAGTCCTCTGATGAGGGCACGAAAACTGAGACGACCCATGGTGGGCAGTCGCTGCGAAAGGGCAACGACGGTTTCGGCGACGGTGACGGCGTCTACCGTGACGTGGTTGAGGCGCACGACTGGCACGGGCTTTTCCTCGATGCCGCGCACGTACGCTCCCGCGAGCAGTGCTGGTGTGACCCCGGCGAGCAGGTCCGGCGGCGTGACTTCAAAGCCATCGTCGATGCCACGAAGTCGCGGATAGGACTGATTGGCGCGTTCAAAGAGTGAGACGAGTGCATCAGAGAGTGCCGCGTACGTACGTAGTTCGAGCAAACGAGCAAACAAGACGTCGCGCTCCTCCCAACCCACAAACTCTTCATCCGGTTCGGCGCTGTCACGCCCGGGAAGCAACCGTTGACTCTTCATTTCGAGCAAAATCGCCGCCACAAGGACGAACTCGGAAAGTTGGTCAACGGTCATTTGCGCAGACTCGTCGCGCAGTACCGCCACGAATTCGTCGATGAGTGGCGCCAAAGGCACTTCGAGAATGTCCATCTCGTGCGAACTAATGAGGTGGAGTAGAAGTTCCACTGGTCCGCTGAACGACGGCGTCGTCACGACGAAAGTCACCACGTCACTCTACCCGAGACAATTGAACGAAGGTCGTCTCATCTACGATAGGACGATGCGCGTACTTTCCGGGATTCAGCCTTCGGGCACCATGCACATTGGTAACTATCTGGGCGCGGTCAAGCAGTGGGTCACCATGCAAAATCCCGACGCGTTCTATTGCGTGGTCGACCTACACGCGCTCACCTTGGAAATCGCTCCGGAAATGCTGCGCGAACAGACCTACGACTGCATCGCGACTCTGCTCGCGGCGGGCATCGATCCTGGCGTTGCAACGGTCTTCATCCAGAGTCGTGTCCCTGTGCACGCACAACTCAATTGGCTGCTCGAATGCGTAGCGACCTTCGGCGAACTCAGCCGTATGGCGCAGTTCAAGGAGAAGGCCAGTCGACAGAAGGGCTACCGCGTGGGGCTACTCACCTACCCCGTGCTTCAGGCGGGCGACATTCTTCTTTACGGCGCCGAGCAGGTGCCGGTGGGTGACGATCAGCGTCAGCATCTCGAG
>PKZI01000144.1 GCA_003133005.1 Acidimicrobiaceae bacterium
AGAACTTTACGTTGGCGTTCACATAAGATTCATCTCACGAATCAGCGCCTCATCGTCGAAGGTGGCGTCCTTCAGCACACCAGCAGCGAGGTTGAGTTGCGCGACATTGTGACCACGCGCATCAGCCAGCGCCTGCGCGATCGTGCGGCCCGACGTGGCGAAGTGGTTATCGAGACAACGGCGGGAGCGTTGCACGTGGGTGTGGTTCGTCACCCGGCCGCGCTGGGTCGTCTTATCGATAATGAGCGCAAAAATGGTGCGCCGAAGGACGTTGCCTATGACACGGTGTTTGATTTCGACTCGCCGCAGGACCATGATTATGACGTGAGTCCGAGGCGACAGCGAGGTCGGCGGTGGTGAATGTACCGCGCGCCACAACAAGTACCCTCAATGACGTGACGACTCGGTACCGATGCAGCGCGTGTGGAAATTTGACCCGTTTTGACGTTGTCGAGACGACGTCGATTCGCTCGTTCCACCACTACACGGTGGGTGGCGACTTGTCAGTCGAAGAGCCCGAGATCATTGCCAGGAGCATCGATTCGGTGTCGTGTCGTTGGTGCGGACACGGACGAGACGTCGAGGTCATCACCGAGTCCGCGTAAGTGCGTTCTTTCGAAACGCCGCAGTCGCGCTCGGCGCCAACTTCTTTTGTCGCTACGACACTCGGTGGACAGACCCAGCAACGCGAATTGCGCGCCATGTCGCTCGTCATAGCCATGAAAACCTCGTGCGACGGGTGCCGCTCGTTCGTGGAATCGGACCTTGAAGATTTGAAGGAGCTCCCGGTCGACGTCGTGTTCGTCAGCGCATCAGGTGACGATACCGGCGAGTGGAGTAACGCGCGTCACGAAATCGTCATTGCGCCAAAGTTGTTAAAGGAACTGAACGTGCGATGGCCACCGTTCTACGTGTTAATTGACGCCGCGACGGCCAGGGTGGTCGTTGAAGGAGTGGTCTTTGGTCCCGCACAGGTTGCCGAGGAGATTGGACCGTACTTGTCGAGATGATGTCACATGCGTCGTGCAAAGTGACTGTTGACGAAAGGTACGAGATGACCAAAGAAATTGAAGTGTCAATTAGTTGTGACGACTGCGTTCGGCGAGGTACACCCGACTGCGAGGACTGCCTCGTGAGTTTCGTCTTGGGCGAGACGCCCGGGCAACTTGAGATGACGGGTGACGACGCGCACGTTGTTGAGCTCTTTTGTTCCCAGGGCATGATTCCGCGTCTGCGCTATCAGCGTTCGTCGTCATAGGGGCGTTCGTCGATCAACGTTGGCTAGCGTGGTGACATGGCACGCCACCTCTTGGTGACCAACGATTTCCCGCCCAAGACCGGCGGAATCCAGGTCTACCTCTACGAACTCTGGCGCCGCCTCGAACCTGGTCGTGGTGTCGTGCTCACCGCGAACTCCCACGTCGACGCGCAACAATTTGATACCGAGAACGAGCTGGTGATCGAACGAATCTCCCAAGAGACGCTCTTTTTTCCCACGCCTCGCGTGCTGCGCGCGATCGAGGCCGCTATTGAACGGCACCAGCCCGATCTCGTTCTGCTCGATCCGGCGTGGCCGCTCGGACTCCTCGGGCCGAGACTTTCGCGACCCTACGGCGTTGTACTGCATGGCGCCGAAGTTGCCATACCGGGGCGGCTGCCCTTCGTTGCATCCTCACTGCGATACGTGTTGCGTCGAGCGAGCGTGGCGGTGTGCGCGGGCGAGTATCCCGAGAACGAGGCGCGTCGAGTGTGTGCGGAGCAGTTGCCCCCCGTTATCCAAGTGCCACCGGGAGTTGACACCGAAGCATTTCGACCCCTGACGAAACGAAGGCGCACGACGGTTCGCAAATCTTTCGGTTTCAGTAACGATGATCTGCTCGTGTGCTCGTACTCGCGTCTCGTGCCACGAAAAGGCATGGACACGTTGATCCGCGCGAGTGTCGAACTCGCTCATGACTTTCCGCAGCTTCGCGTCGTCATCGGGGGTTCGGGTCGCGATCGCCGTCGTCTCGAGACGTTGGCGAAGCGAATCAGCGCGCCAGTGAGTTTTCTCGGTCGCGTCCCCGACGAGCGATTGAGTGACTGGCTGGCGTCAAGTGATCTGATGGTGATGGACTGTCGAAGTCGGTGGCTCGGACTTGAGCAAGAGGGTTTTGGCATCGTCTTTTTGAACGCTGCGGCGACGGGGGTCGCCCAAGTGGCGGGACGTTCGGGTGGCAGCCACGAAGCGGTGCGCGACGGCGAGACCGGCTACGTCGTTGACAAACCACGCAGCGCTCGAGAACTGGCGCTAACGATGGCGGCCCTGCTCGGTAATGCCTCGTTGCGAGAGCAGTTCGGCCAACGCGCACGCGAGGAAGTCGTCGAACACTTTGACTGGGAATTATTGGCCGCGTCGCTGAGCGCGAATCTCTCGCAGTTCGATGGCTTTGGCGTCGCGAATCGCCTGGCCTAGGGTATGTCGGTGGGAGGTGGCGTGGCGCAGCGAGCAACAGAGTCGATCATGGTCAACGCCACTCCCGAGACCGTCTATTCCGTCGTTACCGATTTCGAGAATTACGCGCGTTGGGTGAGCGACCTCAAGCGAATCGACATCCTCGAACGTGACGCCAACGGGCGTGCTCTCGAGGTGGAGTTTCGCGCTGCCGCGTTCGGCCGATCGACCACCTACGTGCTTCGTTACGACTACAGCCGCGCGCCAGAGATTTTGAGTTGGCACCAGACGCACGGTGACCTCACCGAGACCTTGCAAGGTCAGTACCGATTCGAGAGCGTCGGCAGCGCCACGCGCGTCACCTACGATCTCGAAGTGGAATTGCTCGTACCGATTCCACATTTCATCAAGTCACGCGCCGCACAACGCATACAAACCCAGGCGCTCGTCGAATTAAAGGCGCAGTCCGAGTCGCTCCAATGAGTGACATTGCGATTGGCATCGACGTCGGGGGCACCAAGGCGCTGGCCCTGGTGATGCGCAGTGACGGCGAGGTCCTCGACGAGTTGAAAGCGGCAACGCCCCACGAGACCACGCACCAGGCGGGCGAGGCGACCGCGATTGTCCTGGGTGAACTCGTCGAATGTCTCGCCAAGCGACACGACCTCGACGTGCGCGCGACACCGGTCGGCGTGGGGCTACCTGGCTTGTTAAAAAAGGACGGACGACTCGCGTACGCGCCAAATCTCCAGAGCGCCTCGGGCGCGGACGTCGGCGCCTTATTGCGTCGTGCACTCGCCAGCGTGCACGTCGTTTGTGAGAATGACGCCAACTGTGCGGCGCTCGCCGAGCACGCGTGGGGTGCGGGCCGCGGCGTGGACGACTTCGTCATGGTGACTCTCGGTACGGGTATCGGGGGCGGCATCATCGCCGACGGCGCCTTGTTGCGGGGCCGCAGTGGTTTCGCTGGCGAGATCGGCCACATGGTGGTTGACGCACACGGAATTCCGTGCACGTGCGGGGGGATGGGTTGTTGGGAACGCTACGCGTCGGGCAGCGGACTTCGACGGCTCATCCACGAGGCCGCGAAAGAGGGTCGACTCGCGACGTTGCTCGACACCCACGGCAGCGCCGACGACATCCGTCCCGAAGACGTGACGCTGGCCGCCAACGACGGAAACGAAGAAGCAATCGACCTCTTGCGCCAGGTGGGATGGTGGCTGGCGCTCGGGCTGTCGAATTTGGCTGTCATTCTCGACGCCGGTCACTTCGTCATTGGAGGGGGGCTCTCGAGTGCGTCAGAACTCGTGTTGCCCTTCGCGCGCGACTACTTGTCGAGTTTGGTGGAGGGCTATGAGAGTCGTCCACCCATCACGATCACGAGTTCAGCGTTCGGGCCGCGTTCGGGCGCCATGGGCGCTGCGCTCGTGGCGTTCGAGAGGAACGGGTGAAGCTCGGCGTACTGCTGCCGACGTTTCGAGACAGTGCGCACGACGCGTTCGACGCGGCGCGCGCGGCCTTCGACGCGCGTCTCGATGGCGTCTTCGCCTACGACCATCTATGGCCCATGGGCACCCCCGAGCGTCCCGCGCTCGAACCCTTTGGCGTGCTGGCGGTAGTCGCGCGTCGTTACGACCTCGTCGTGGGGACTCTCGTCGCACGAGTGGGACTCGCGAGCACCGAGCATCTGGTCGAGCAGTTCAACACCCTCGAATACTTCGCGCCCGGACGGGTGGTGGCCGCTCTCGGCACCGGGGACAAGCTTTCTGTGGCGGAGAATCGTGCGTACGGACTGCACCTCTACGAACCCGACGAGCGGCGCGCGATGCTCGAAGCAACCTGGCGAGCGTTACACGAGACCATGCCCGTGTGGTTCGGTGCGGGCCAGCGCGCCACCAACGAACTCGCGCACCAACTCGGTGCGACACTCAATCTTTGGGACGTCACGCCCGACGAACTCGCGCGCGAGAGCGCGCGGGGCCCCACGAACTGGGCTGGGCCAGCACCCAAGGACGTGGCGGCGCACCTGGACGCTCTCGAGCGCGCGGGGGCCACGTGGGCGGTCTTTAGCCCCCAGACCGACGTGAAGCTGCTTATGGAGTGGCGAAATACGAGCGAAAAAAGTAGGTTTCATTGATGGAATTTCGACGAATCAACGGATTGCCGCCCTACGTCTTCGCCCAGATCAATGGTCTGAAGGCCGAAGCACGCGCGGGCGGACGCGACGTCGTCGACTTCGGTTTTGGGAACCCCGATCTGCCGAGTCCCGACGTTGCGGTCGCCAAGCTCGCCGAAGCGGCACAGAATCCGAAGAACCATCGCTACAGCGCGAGTCGAGGTATTCCGAACTTGCGCCTCGCCATGGCGAATCGCTACAAGCTGCTCTTTGACGTCGATATCGATCCCGAGACCGAGGTCGTGACCACGATCGGGGCCAAGGAGGGACTCACGCACTTGATGTGGGTGTTGCTCGGTCCCGGTGACAGCGCCATCGTGCCGAGTCCGAGTTATCCGATTCATCTGGCGGGTCCCGGTTTCGCGGGCGCGACGGTGATCACGGTCCCGATTCTTGACCCGGGCGCGAGTGACGTGGACCCGGGTGAAGCGTTCTTTAACGGACTCGTCGAAGCGTGGCAGAAGGCGGACGTGAAACCGCGCGTGATCATCTGCTCGTTTCCTCACAACCCCACGAGTGCGTGCGTCGATCTGACGTTCATGGAACGCCTCGTGGGCTTCGCACTCGAACACGACATCATCATCTGTCACGATTTCGCGTACGCGGACCTCGGTTTTGACGGCTACCGACCGCCGTCGATCCTTCAGGTGCCGCGCGCCAAGGAATGCTGCGTCGAGCTCTACACCCTCACCAAGTCGTTTTCCATGGCGGGATGGCGCGTTGGTTTCCTCGTGGGAAACGCCGAGATCGTGGCGGCACTCACCAAGCTCAAGAGCTACCTCGATTACGGCACGTTCCAACCCGTGCAGATCGCCGCAATTGTTGCAATGAACGAGGCGGTCGACTACCCGGGCCAATTGCTCGCCATCTATCAGATGCGCCGTGATTTGCTCATCGAAGGGCTCAACCGAATTGGTTGGGAGGTGAAGGCCCCCAAGGGATCAATGTTCATCTGGGCGCCGATCCCCGAGCCGTACATCGAGATGGGTTCGCTCGAGTTCGCGAAATTCCTCATCGAAGAAGCTGACGTCGCCACCAGTCCCGGTGTGGGNNTTCGCGCTCATCGAGAATGAACTCCGGACCCAACAGGCCGTACGCAACCTTCGAAAGGCGCTCACCAAACTCGGTTGAGGGTCGCGCAACGACCGTCAGGATCGCTCGCACGCGCGAAGCCACGCCGCGTAACTCGCGTCGAGGAGTGAGGGATCCTCAGGAGTGAACGCGCGATCGAGTTCCCAGAGTTCCTCGAGTTGTTCGAGTGAATGCCAGTACCCAATTTCGAGTCCCGCGAGGGTCGCCGCACCGCGGGCGGTCGCTTCGAGTGATCGACTTCGTGCGACCTTGAGACGACTAGTCGTTGCTTGGAGTTGCATTAGCGAGTCCATGGCCGCGGCGCCGCCGTCGGCTCGGAGTTCATGCAGTGCGATGCCCGCCGTTTCAAAAGCGTCTGTCATCGCGCGAACTTGAAAGGCCAGCGCC
>PKZI01000219.1 GCA_003133005.1 Acidimicrobiaceae bacterium
CACCGCGCGGACATCCAGTCGCGTATCTTTACCGCGCTCGGCATCAGTGACGAGGAGGCGCAGAACCGATTCGGTTTCTTGCTCGGTGCGTTCAAGTACGGCGCGCCGCCCCACGCAGGTTTCGCCTTCGGCATCGACCGCTTGGTGGCCATCTTCGCGGGCGAGGAGAACATCCGCGAGGTCATTGCGTACCCCAAGACCCAGTCGGGCGCGGATCTCATGACCGGTGCGCCCAAGGAGATCACCGCTCGTCAGTTGCGCGAGTTGCGCGTCACCGTGGCGCCCAAGGGATAATTACGTCTCTCTTTGACGACGCTCTCGCTCAGCGCTTGCGTGAGGCGGCACCCTTGGCCGAGTTGTTGCGACCGCGTCACCTCGACGAGGTCGTTGGTCACGAGGACCTCGTTGGGCCCAACGGGGCGCTGCGCCGTTTCGTCGAGGCTCGACACCTCAACTCGATGATCCTCTGGGGCCCCGCGGGTACCGGCAAGACCACCCTCGCGCGCATCCTCGCGAATGACGCGGGCTACGCACAGGAAAGTCTTTCGGCGGTGAGTGGCGGCGTCAAGGACGTGCGTGACGCGTTGGCGCGCGCGCGAGAGCGACTCGCCGAGCGAGGCGAGCGAACCGTGTTGTTCATCGACGAGGTGCACCGATTCAATAAGGCACAACAGGACTTGCTGCTGCCCGCCACCGAGACCGGTGAGATCGTCCTGATCGGTGCCACGACCGAGAATCCGTACTTCGAAGTGAACGCTGCCTTGATGAGCCGCACGACGCTCTGGCGCCTTCGTCCACTGAGCGACGCGCAGGTGGCGACGCTCGTCGCGCGCGGCGGTGCGCTTCGCGACGTCGTCGTGAGCGACGACGCGGTCGCGGCCCTGACGAGCTCGGCGCACGGTGACGCGCGATCGGCGTTGACCACGCTCGACACCGCGATCCTTCTTGCGCGCAGTGAGGGGACATCGCCGGTCCTCGTCGACGTTGGTCACGTGGCCCAAGCCCGCGATGGACGAATCCACCACCAATCCGCGGACACGCACTACGACCAGGTGAGCGCGCTGATCAAGTCCGTGCGAGGATCGGACCCGGACGCCGCGCTCTACTGGCTCGTCACCCTGCTCGAGGCGGGAGAGAGCGCACGCTTTCTCGCCCGTCGGCTCGTCATACTGGCGAGTGAGGATGTTGGCCTCGCCAATCCACTGGGTCTGCTCGTCGCCGAAGCGTGTGCGCGAGCGGTGGAGTTCGTGGGACTACCCGAGGCGCGACTCAACTTGGCGCACGCGACGCTCACGCTGGCGCTCAGTGCGAAGTCGAACTCGGTGACGCGGGCGCTCGGCGCGGCGACGGCGGCCGTCGCGCGCGGCGACAGCGAAGAAGTGCCCGATCACGTCCGTGACGCGCACTACGCCGGTGCGCGCGAGCAAGGGTTTGGCGAGCAGTATCGCTACCCGCACGACTACGAGGGTGGGTGGGTCGACCAGACGTACTTGCCCACGGGCCGTCTCGGTGAGCGTTATTACGAGCCGTCGACCCACGGCGACGAGGCTGAACTCGTCGCGCAGTGGCGTGCACGAACCTCGCGCGAGGACCTAGACGCTTCGGCGCCGCCGGTAGAGTAAAGGCCGTGGAAGCCGCCCAACTTCGCTCTATTTTCCAGGATTATTTCGTCGAGAACGGTCATACGCTCGTTCCCTCGGCGAGTTTGATCCCCCACGACCCGTCGCTTTTGTTCACGGTCGCGGGCATGGTGCCCTTCAAGCCCTATTTCCTCGGCGAGGAGATCCCCACCTTTAATCGAGCCGTCTCGATCCAAAAGTGCTTCCGTGCGCCCGACATCGACATCATCGGCACCACCCAGCGACACTTGACGTTCTTTGAGATGATGGGCAATTTCTCCTTTGGGGACTATTTCAAGGAAGGGGCGATCAAGTTCGCCTGGGGATTGATCACCGAGGGTTTCGGGCTCGATCCCGAACGCCTATGGGTGACGGTGCACATCTCTGACGACACCGCCGAGGACATTTGGCGTGACGTGATTGGTGTGGCGCCCGATCGCATTCAGCGACTCGACGAGGACAATTTCTGGGACATGGGCGAGACCGGACCGTGCGGGCCGTGTTCGGAGATCTTCTTTGACAAGGGGCCCGAGTTCGGCGCCGACGGAGGACCGGCGCTTGGTGGCGAGGACCGATTCGTCGAATTCTGGAATCTCGTCTTCATGCAGTATGAGAAGGGTCCCGGCGGCTCGATGGTCGAACTGCCCAAACAGAACATCGACACGGGTGCTGGTTTCGAGCGAGTCCTGTCAATCTTGAACGGCGTGGACTCGGTTTTTGCGACGGACTTGTTCGCGCCACTCCTTGACACTGCGGCGCGTGCGATCAACACCCCCTACGGTGACCACGAGGAGAGCGACATCGCCATTCGTCGTATCGCCGATCACGGACGCGCGATGACGCTGCTCGTCGCTGACGGCGTCCTACCCTCGAATGAAGGTCGAGGGTACGTGTTGCGACGGATAATTCGTCGCGCGATTCTCGCCGCACGACGAAGCGGTTCGGACACGAAACTCGCTGCGGCGCTGGTCGAGGCGACGATCGAGAAGATGGGATCGGCGTATCCGGTACTCGTGACTGACCGTGATCTGATCGTCGAAGTCCTCGAACGAGAGGAAGCCGGTTTCGCTCGCACGCTGCGTACCGGTATGTCGCTCTTGGAGAGTGCGCGCGATGAAGTGCTGGCGACGGGCGCGACGGTGTTTCCCGGAGACGTCGCCTTTAGGTTGCACGACACCCACGGCTTTCCTATCGAGCTCACCGCGGAGCTCGTGGGCGAGTCCGGTCTCGAGGTCGCGCGCGAGGACTTTGACGCGGCGATGGCCGACCAGCGCACGCGCGCGAGGGCGAACGCCAAGGCGCTGCACCTCGCCGACGAGGCGCAGTACCGCTCGCTGATTGACCGTCATGGTCTGACCGAGTTCGTCGGGCGTGACGTCGCGCGCTACAGCGTCGAGACGACGGTACTGGGCGTGCTGGCCGGCGCGAATGGCGAGAGCGAACTCTTCCT
>PKZI01000046.1 GCA_003133005.1 Acidimicrobiaceae bacterium
CGAACTACAACGCCAACGATCACTCGGGCTCGTTGGCAAACCCCGGACTTTTTTGTCGGGTCGCGTCATTCTCGTCTGGCAGTACTGGGAGTCCTTCGAGAAACTTGACGCCTACGCGCGAGCGTCAGATCACCTCCACCTTCCCGCGTGGCGTCGATTCAATCGTCGCGTGCGGGGCAACGGATCGGTTGGTATCTACCACGAGCCGATACTTCTGGCGGATAGCTCCGTTGAAACGGTCTACGCGAACATGCCGGACTTCGGACTCAGCGCAGTCACCGGCGCCGTCAGTGCGAGCGCGCGTGGTCAGACTGCGGGACTTCGACTCGGTAAGCGCACCACAGATGAACCGCCGGTTGCTCGNNTACACAGATGAACCGCCCGTTGATCCTTACTGAGATTCCCTGACGTCGTGGCACTCTGTACCGTAGAGAGGTGATTT
This sequence comes from Acidimicrobiaceae bacterium, assembly GCA_003133005.1. Lineage (GTDB taxonomy): Bacteria > Actinomycetota > Acidimicrobiia > Acidimicrobiales > RAAP-2 > RAAP-2. Next base: position 443 of record PKZI01000046.1, read on the forward strand.
GGCCCGAAGCGGACTACGAGTTGAGTGAGAGCGATCTTCGACGCATGCTCGATGGTCAGTTTCCCGCATATCGCCGCAAGACTCTCGCTCGGCTGAACGAGGGATTTGACAACGTGTTGTGGCGTTTGGGAGATGACCTTATTATTCGTCTACCTCGGCGCGCGATTTCGGTACCGCTGCTCGAGAACGAGATTCGCTGGTTGCCGCGACTTGGACCTCGCTTGCCCATCGACGTACCAATCCCGGTGCACGTCGGTGCACCGACCACGCTCTTTCCTCTGCCGTGGGTCATCGTGCCGTGGTATGAAGGAGTGGCCGGCGACGAGGTCGCAGAACCGGCGTCGGTTGCCGTCGCGCGTCAGCTTGGGGAATTCCTTCGCGTCTTGCATCGACCGGCCCCTCCGGAGGCGCCCGAGAACCCCTTTCGAGGTGTGCACCTCGGCGAGCGAGGTACGACCTTTGAGGAGCGAATGAACTTCGTACTCGACCAGGACGAGAGGGTCGATGAGGTTGCACTGCGACGCGCGTGGGCGCGCGCGCTCGAGGCCACGCCCCTTGAGGGGCCGCGTCAGTGGATTCACGGTGACTTGCACCCGGCGAACCTCATTTTCGCCGACGGTTTAATTCGGGCGGTCGTGGACTTCGGTGACTTTTGTGCGGGTGATCCCGCGACGGACTTGGCGGGAGCGTGGATGCTCGTGACGCCCGACGCGCTCGATGAATTCCTCCACGCCTATGGCAAAAACGATCGTGATCTCGTGGCGCGAGCCCTCGGATGGGCCACGCTCTTTGGGTTGATGTTCGTCCAACTCGGCGCCGAAGGTCGCGCGCACTACGAACGGATTGGTCGTCGGACCTTGGAGAACGTCACGGGATTCTCTGCAAAACTCGATTCATGATGCAGCAGCTCGTGGTCTCTGAACTTGTTGGCGTTCACGTGCGACTTGAGCCCCTGGCTTTGTCGCACGTGGATGACTTATTTGACGCATGTCAAGAAGGGCGCGACACCTACACGTATACCGAGGTACCCACGACGCACGACGACGTCGAAAACTACGTGAAGGGTCTCGTAGCCGACTGGGAATCAGGTCTCGTCGTCCCCTTTGCGCAAGTAAGTGTCAAACGAGGTCGCGCCGTGGGTGCGACGCGTTTCTTGACGTTGCGCTGGCGAAGTGATGCGGAACTGCCATTCGCCGTCGAGATTGGTGGCACGTGGCTGGCCGCGAGCGCGCAGCGCACCGCCATTAACACCGAAGCGAAACTCCTGCTCTTTCGTCATGCCTTCGAGACCTGGCGCGTGGCGCGGGTCGATCTCAAGACCGATGCGCGTAATGACCGATCCTGGTCCGCGATCCTGCGACTGGGTTGCACGTTCGAAGGGGTGCTTCGACAGTGGCAGCCGTCACTCGTCGTGGGCGAGGAGGCTCTCTACCGTGACAGTGCGATGTTTTCGGTCGTCGCGTCCGAGTGGCCGAAGGTTGAAGCAAATCTCTTGTCGCGAATGACCTGAGACAACGAAGGAAGGTTCCGTCACCAGGTCAGACCGATCGTTTGACGCATTAGTGCCTCGAAGTCGGCGTCGTTGAGTTGGGACCTCGTCGCGAGAATCAGTTCCGCGTCCGCGCCCACCGGAACGCGCAGTGGCGTACTCTCGTCTTCGATCGCACGACGCACCGCGGCGGCGACGAGTTCAGGGCCGGGACGGCCTTGGCCACCATTTAACGTGGTGTCGACGCCATCCCACTCGCGCCAGAGTTGCGCGTACGCGGGATTTCGATCGAAGGCCGGTGTTGGTTTCATGCCTGGGGCGATGTAACCGGGTTCGATGATCACGGTGCGGATGCCGAAATGTCGCATCTCGTAGTGCAGTGTCTCGGACATCGCCTCAAGCGCGTACTTCGAGCCCGCGTACGCACCCTCGAGTGGCGACGCGACTCGACCCTGGACCGAACTGATATTGACAATGACACCGCTACCGCGCTCGCGCCATTTGGGGAGCACGTGTTGGATGAGTCGGATGGGTCCAATGGCGTTGGTTTCGAAGACCTCTCGGAGTTTGTCGATTGGGTAGTCCTCAAGCGGGCCCTGGCCATGCGCGGCGGCGTTGTTCACGATTGCGTCAAGTGGTCCGGCGAGGGCGAGTACNNGCGGTGGCGGCGCCGATCGCGCGCCCCGCTCCAGTAATCAAAATCCGCACGACAATCTTCTTTCTCTCAGTGTGACATTACGAAGTGCTACGTGTCCCAGTCCTCGGGCGACGCCGACTCTTCCAAGTCCGCCGATTGGTCCCGTCGCAACCCCATGAACGCAGTGACAAAGCCAATCGCCGCGGCGAGGTCTCCTGCGGCGGAGAGGGTCCACGACGCGAACACCCAGTTTGCGATGGAATTTACTGAAGCGACGTCCGCGAAAGAGGTGAAGTACAGGGTTGCCTCGCACACCAATGCAAAAGCCAATCCCGCAATGCCGTTTCTTACGATGCGACGCTGTTCATCAGTGGTTATAACAATTTGGGCGAGCCACCACCACGCCCACAGGGAACCGAGTGCGACGAAAGGACTGACCACGAAATCGACGACGACGGTTCCCGAAAGGTTGTCATTGACAATCACGGAAAATTGGCCCGCGAGCTCGACGACGGTACCAACGAACACGAGGGCGTAGCCAGTGACGATCCACCAACGACTTTGGTACGTCCACGTGTCCATAGCATTCCAAGGCTAGGACAGGACCGAGCTGGAAATGAACCGCCTTCTATCATGAAGAAATGAAGGTGGAAGAACTAGACGAGACGTTCGCTGACGATGCGGCGCAGTTGTGGCAGAACGTTGGATTGACGCGACCATGGAATGACCCGCGCGAGGATTTTGAAAGGGCGCTACGTGGGCCTTCGTCCGGCGTGCTGGGTGCTATCGATGACGGTGAGTTGATTGGCACCGCCATGGTAGGTGTTGACGGACATCGTGGTTGGGTGTATTACGTCGCAGTTGCCCCCTCGTACCAAGGGCGTGGGGTCGGACGCGAGTTGATGCGGCGCGCTGAACAGTGGCTTGTCGAAAGAGACGCCCCGAAAGTCCAACTCATGGTGCGCGACACCAATGAAGCCATTATGGGTTTCTACGAACAACTTGGCTACGACAACGCGCATACGGTGGTGCTCGGAAAATGGCTGGGCGGCGAGCAATGACCAAGGATCAGTACACGCACGGACACCACGAGTCGGTGCTACGAAGTCATCGTTGGCGCACCGCTGAAAATTCCGCCGGATTCTTGCTCCCTCACCTCTTTCATGATGCGCAAGTCCTCGACGTCGGATGCGGGCCCGGCACCATCAGCGTGGACCTCGCACGGCTCGTCGCGCCGGGGCTCGTTCGCGCGATTGATATATCGGAGGAGGTCATCGAAGCCGCGACGTCGATGTACGCGAGTGAAGGGCCGCCTAATATTCGCTTCTCGGTCGACGACGTCTACGACCTCTCCTTCGACGAGAAGAGCTTTGACGTGGTCTACGCGCACCAGGTGCTCCAACACCTCAGTGATCCCGTGTCGGCGCTGCGCGAAATGCGTCGCGTCTTACGAGATGACGGCGTGCTCGCGGTACGCGACGCGGACTACGGCGCCTTCGTGTGGACGCCGCAGGATCCTCGCCTCGACGCGTGGATGGACTTATACCAGAGCGTGACGAGCGCGAACGGCGCTGACGCGAACGCGGGACGTCACCTCGCGTCGTGGGTACACGAAGCGGGTTTCGACGACCCGGTGGTCTCTTCGTCGAACTGGACGTATCACACGGACGAGGAACGAACGTGGTGGGGCGAGCTCTGGGCCGACCGCGTGCGCTACAGCGCTTTCGCGGATCAGGCGCGCACCTTTGGTTTGGCCGATGAATCCGCGTTACAAGAAATAGCGGACGCGTTTCTTGACTGGTCCAAGGACGACGAAGGGTTTTTCATCGTGGTGAACGTCGAAGTACTCGCGCGACGTTGAGTGCGTCGACACGATCTAGATTTTCGAAGCCGTCAATTCGTCGATCATGTGGCGAGGACACTACGTTGTGCCGTTTCGGGTAATAGTTGTCTCGTGAGTTCACTGCCGCAGTACCTGATCTTCGATTTGGACGGCACCATCGCGGACTCTGCGGAAGGGATTCTCTATTCCTTTCGTTTGACGCTCGATGAACTAGGCGTGACGCCCAGCGACGAAGAGCTCCGCGCCCTCATTGGTCCACCCCTCCAAGATTCCTTTGGGCGACTGGGTTTTAAGGGCCAATCGCTCGACGAGGTCGTTGAGCGTTACCGCGAGCATTACGGCCGATTCGGTGTGCAGCGCGCCCAACTGTATGAGGGAATTGTAAGCACGCTCGAGCAACTCGACGCCTCAGGCGTGCGCATGGGTGTCGCTACCGCGAAGCGCGTGGACTTTGCCCGAGAGATGCTCTCGCAGCAGGGAGTGGCGGCGTANNATCATCGCAGGTGTTAGTTTCGATGACTCGTTGGTCACGAAAAAACAGGTGATGAATGAAGTCCTCGATTTCTTCGCGCCACACGACCGACGTCGGGTGTGGATGGTGGGCGACCGTGAGCAAGACGTGCTCGCCTCCATCTTTCATGGAGTGGTACCCATTGGGGTTCTCTGGGGATATGGATCGCGCGATGAACTCGAACTCAGCGGCGCCGAGTTCATTATTGAGTCGCCGGACCAACTGTTTGAAATCAACGTCGACCACTAAATACAAATGCGTCGGGGTACGTCGTTTACTCACGGCAGTGCTTCGGACAAGGGTGAAGCGCGCCGCCGGAACTCAATAATTTCTATCGCACAACGTGAATAGCGTCGAAACGAATCGCAACGTGCGGGGCGACACTGAACGGTCCTTGAAGGTCGCTCTTCATTACGATGAAGAGCGACGAAGTAGTGAGAGGCGTATGAGTCAAAAACACGACGGCGAGAACGAACGACTTCGCGTACCTCCGCCGCTTCTCAAACACCGAATCGCCTCGGGCCGAGGCGCGATGGAACAACCCAACGTCACCCAAGAGCAAGCGGCCCTTACGCCAACGTTCTGGTTGGCGGTCCTACTCACCGGTGTGGCGGCGGGTCTCTTTGGGGATTTTTTGATGTGGGTGCTCGCACTGTCGGAGCGTCTCGCCTTTGATCGACGTTCGGGCAGTTTCCAAGCGGCAGTCATGCGCTCGTCCGATCTGCACCGTGTACTTACCCTCGCACTCGCGGGTGTGCTTGGTTCGATCATGTGGTTCCTCATTCGCCGTTACTTTCCTCACGAGAGATCCGAGATTGACGACTCGTTGTGGAATGGCGATGGTGAACTAGGGATCAAACGAAGTTTTCTCACGTCGATTGCGTCCGAAGTCGTCATTGGCATGGGTGCGTCGATCGGTCGCGAAGCGGCACCGAAACTCATGGGCGGCGCGTCGGGCAGCGTTCTGTCACACTGGTTCAAGCTCTCGCCCGCGCAAAAGCGTTTGCTCGTGGCCTGTGGTGGAGGTGCGGGACTCGCCGCTGTCTACAACGTTCCCCTCGGTGGTGCAATTTTTGCGGCCGAGGTGCTGCTCGGCAGCTTTGCGTTACCCACGGTGTTGCCGGCTCTCGCGTGCTCGCTCGTCGCGACGCTGGTGGGATGGATCTATCTTCCGAGTCACGCCACCTACCCGGATATTCCTGACTATCGATTCAGCGCGTCACTCATGGTGTGGTCGGTCATCGCGGGGATCATTATTGGCCTATTGGCGGTCGTCTACGTGCGCGTCATTGGTTGGTGCGCGCACCACCGTGCGAAAGGCTCATCCATCTTCGTCATCATGCCTCTCGCGTTCTTAGCCGTGGGACTCCTCGGAATTCAATACCCGGAACTTTTTGGAAATGGCCAAACTCTCGCACACGAAGCGTTTCTCGGCGTGGGCGGTGTCGGTCTACTGTTTGCGCTGTTCGCGTTGAAACCGTTCGTGACCTCCTTGATGTTGGGCAGTGGTGCCGCGGGCGGGGTGTTCACGCCATTTCTCGCTACCGGTGCGCTCTTCGGTGCGTTCTTTGGTGCAGTGTGGATTCACATGTGGCCCGGTGCGCCCGTCGGCGCGTTCGCGCTCGTTGGAGCTGCGGCAATGATCGGAGCGTCAATGCAGGCGCCACTCGTCGGCATCGTCCTGGTGCTCGAACTTACGCACAGTGGATTTTCAATCATGATCCCGATTCTCTGTGCCACGTTGATCGCCACGTTTCTCGTTCGACACATCGACGGGTATTCAATTTATTCCGCGCGTTTGCCGCGCCGCAGCGACGCCTAACGCAACGACTGTTCATTGGGATCCCGCGAGGGTTGGTATTTCAAAGCGTGAAACAATGGAGAGGTGTACAGACCACCTAAATTCCGGGTTGACGACGATGGCGCGTGGCGCGTGGTACGTGAGGCCGGCGCGGGGTCGCTCGTTCGCCAAACTTCGTCGGGGCTCGCGAGTGTCTTCGTGCCCGTGATCGTGAGCGAGGATCGTCGCACCATTTGCACCCACGTCGCCAAAGCGAATCCCTGGTGGCGGTCGATTGAAGACGGCACCGAGGTGCTCGCGCTCTTCGTGAGCGCAAGTGCGTACATAACGCCGTTGTGGTATCCGAGCCGTCACGAGGACCCGAGCGTCGTACCCACGTGGAATTATGTAGCCGCCGAGGTCCACGGGACGTTGCGCGTCCACGAAGAACCGGAGTGGAAGCGCGCGCAGGTCGAATCGCTGACGAACCACTTCGAAGAGAGGTTCGCGGATCCCTGGCGCGTGAATGACGCGCCCGATGACTACATTGTCACGATGCTCAAGGCCATCGTGGGCCTCGAAATCACCGTCACGTCGATTGAAGGCAAGGCGAAACTTTCCCAGAATCGTTCCGAAGAAGACGCCGCGAGCGTTCGCGACAACTTGGCTGCCGGTTCGTTCGCTGATCGAAGCGTCGCTCGCGCGATGGGCCATGAAAAATAGCCCGTGCGTCGTGCGTCGAGCGAAGGTCGACGACGCGCCAGCGTTGCGCGCGATTCGTCTCGAGGCGTTAAAGGACACGCCCGAGGCGTACGGATCGACCTACGAGGAGTCGCTGCGGTGGACTTCTCGACAGTGGCGAAAGGTCGCCAAGACCCGTAACTACTTTTTGGGCGAGTGTCAAGGCGTGGTTCGGGGCATGGCGTCGGGAGGTTACAACGAAGATCGCCCCGGTACGTGGTGGCTGTACAGCATGTACGTATCGCCGAACGAGCGTGGTACGGGCCTCGCGCAACAACTCGTCGACGAAGTTGTCGCTTGGGCGAGAGGTGAGGGGGCGACCGAGTTGCACTTGCACGTGGGGAGTCGCAGTGCGAGGGCACGGAGCTTCTACACGAAACTGGGTTTCGTGGAACGTGGCGACGTCATCGAGATGGACCGAGACCCGTCGATCGGGTTGCACACGATGGTGAAGACACTTGTCTGAGCACGAAACGTCGCTCGAGATTCGGACCGTTGCACCACGCAGGTTGCACGAGCTTCGCCGCCGAGTGCTTCGCGGCAACGACCCCGCATCGTCCGTGGACGATCCGCGCGACAATGAACCCTCGTCGCACCACTTCGCCGGATTTATTGGCGACCGACTCGTCGTCAGCGCGTCGTTCTTCTTGGCACCAGCGCCCGTCAATCTCGAACTGACGAGTTACCAACTTCGCTACATGGCAGCCGATCCAGAGGCGCAGGGACGCGGCTACGGTACCCAGTTGCTTCGCCACGCCGAGCGGGAGTTGTCTTCGCAGAACGTCGAACAACTCTGGGCGAATGCGAGGGATTCGGCGTTGGGTTTCTATGAACGTGTGGGTTGGTCAATCCTCGACGGTTCCGAACATCTCAGTGCTGAGACAAAACTTCCTCATACCGTCGTATTTAAGATTCTTGGCGAGAACTGACCCCTAATTAAGGAGAATTTGCCTATTTAGTAGTTTGTATTGATGCGAAGATTGTGGGCTTTGGTTGTCGTGGTTGTCCTCGTGGCCGCTGGCGTGATTGTCGTGGTTACGCGCCACAAGAACAACGTTCCGGAGACCACCACCACCACTACGCAGGCCATTCCAATCGCACCGTTGACAGGGTTACCCGACCCAGGCGGTGCCGCTTTAAAGCGTCCGGCTCTCACGGTAAAGATTGAAAACACCCCCGAGGCGTTACCACAGTGGGGTATTGATCAAGCTGACGTGGTCTACGAGGAAATTGTCAACGGGGGAATAACGCGACTAGCCGCGATCTTCAACTCGCAGGCTCCGGCAAAAATTGGACCGGTACGTTCCGTACGTCCCACTGACACCCAGGTCGTCTGGCCCCTCGGCGGCATCTTCGCCTTCTCGGGCGGCGCGCCCTACGCGATTACGAGCATCGAGACGGTACCGGGTCTGAAGTTGGTCGACGAGGATGTCGCGGACGAAACCTCAGCGATGTACCGCGATCCGAACCTCTACCCCCCGCACAACTTGTTCGGCGTGGGCCCCGCGCTCTTCGCGATCGGTGGCACGCCGGCGCCCCCGCCCGCACTCTTTACCTACCGCAGCGCGGGTGAGAAGCTAAAGGGCACCAAGGTCGCGAGTTTCGTCGTGAACTTCCCGAGCATCTATCCAGTGACGTGGACGTGGGACGCGACCAGCCAGTCGTGGGACCGGACGCTCTTTGGTAAGGCCGACGTGACCGGCACTGGCGTACGCGAATCACCCAAGAACGTGGTCGTGATGTACGTGAACTACGTCAACGGCATTGGCACATTGAACTCCTACGCGGACTTGCAGGGATCGGGCACCGCGGACATCTTCACCAACGGCAAGGAAGTCACCGGCACGTGGTCGCGTGGCGCTTCGATGTCCGACATCATCACGTATCAGAACGCGAAGGGTGCGTCCATTGACCTGACCCCTGGTCAAACCTGGGTTGAGATACTCGACGACGGCGCCGCACTTAACGTCACGCCGTAACGAGCTGCTCGATTCGCTCGAGCGTGGCTTTCATGTCGCGAAGATTCGACTGGTCTTTTTTCGAACGCGTGATCACGAACGACCACGGCTTATCGAAGTCGAAGGTCTCGGTCACGTTGGTGCCACCGGGCACTTCTTCGAGGTCATAACGCCACGTGAACTGGGCCCAATGATGCCACGCAATGCTCCTGTCCTCTTCGAACACCACGACCTTGTTGACGGTGAAATAGCGCAGTCCGAGTTTCATGTCCATTGAGAACTTCGCTCCGAGGTACAGCCGCGGCGGCGCTTTTCGCACGTGCAACACGCTGCCTGAACCGTCAAAGGTCGAGTGTTTTCTCGCGTCGGCGAGCAGATCGAAGATCACCGAAGGTGCGACCGGAATGAAACGCGACGTGCTGACTATCTTTTTGGAGTTCACGTTCCTACCATAGGCCGCGACTTTCGAGATAGGTTCGTTCCATGGCCTACGAAGAACGCATATTGGATCTCGCCGACGGACGCAAACTCGAATACGCCACGCTGGGTGATCCGAGTGGCTTGACAGTCGTCTTTCATCACGGTTCGCCGGGTTCGACGAGGATGGTCCAGGCCTTTGCGTCAATGGCGGAGCAGTCCGCGCTGTTCTTCGTCACCTTCTCGCGTGCTGGTTACGGACACTCGAGCCGACGCGAAGGTCGCAACATCGCNNCACGCGCTGGCGTGTGCCGCGCTCGACGCGCCGCGCTGTCTCGCGGCATGGTCGCTCGCGGGCGTCGCGCCGTTCGACGCTGACTTTGACTGGACCGAAGGGATGGGTCCCGAAAACCTCGAGGAGTTCGCGCTCGCCCAAGAAGGCGGTCCGGCGTACGAAGCACACATGGAAATGGTCGGCGCGGTTCTCGCCGACGCCACCGCGCAGAATATTGTCGAGCTCTTTGGCGGCTTGCTGTCGGACGTCGATAAGAAGGCACTCGAAGACCCTCAAGCTCGCGAAGCACTCGCCACGGCGTGCGCGCACGGTTTTGTCGAGGGCAATGGCGGTTTTCTTGACGACGACTACGCGTTCTTCGCGCCGTGGGGCTTTGATCCGAAGCAAATCTCCGTACCGGTCGTTATTTGGTACGGGGATCACGATCTCATGGTTCCGCCCACCCACGGTACGTGGCTCGTCGAAAACCTTCCGACGGCGATAAAGGTGCACAAACCCAGTGAGGGCCACGTGTCGCTCGTCACCAACCACGCCATCGAGCTAGAGGGCGCCTTACAACGCGCCTTCGACGAACGATTTCGCGAGTAAGTCTTCGCTAATCTCGCATCGAATCGAGAATCCTTCGTACGAGGTCTTCACTTGTAGCGGGGTGCAAGAACGCGAGGCGCGCGACGGTCTCGCCTTCCCATTTCGTTGGCGTGACGAACGCGATTTGATC
>PKZI01000082.1 GCA_003133005.1 Acidimicrobiaceae bacterium
CGTGTCGAGGCGCCTGGCGGGTACTTGGAGCAGTGATGAGCGTACCTCCCATTTCTTGGTCAGCGTCGATCATCTACCGTGTCGTTGCTAGAAATCGTCATCGCTTGCCAGGAGCGAGCACATCGTGCACGACCCCCGAGCGTTCGCCGTGAACATTGGGCTGACCGCGACGAGAGTGCGCGGTCACAAAAGTAAATTTAATTAGTTGGCGAGTACGAAGAGCGTCGAAACAGACGAACTGCCGCTCCCGTAACTTGCCGAGAACTTGTAGGTGCCCGGCGTTGGAAGCGCGGCAGTCGAGGAGGAGGGCGGCCACGTTGAGGACCACGAGTACGTTTCTTTTGGCTTTAGGATTTTGAGTTCGAGAAACAGTGGGCACGCACCCGGCTCGTCGTCGGCGTAACAGTTGTTCCACGCCACCGTTCCGTCGGGGTTGTCAACTTCCAGACTCGGTGACGTGGGCCCCACGTCAATCGAGCAGGTTTTCTTCGAAATATTCTTAAGCGACGTCTGCAGATACACGACAATCGACGACGATGAATCCGTCTCGATCGTCGCCGAGATCGAGGGGCTCATTTGGTCGGCGGTGCAAGGACCCGTGAGGACACTCAACGTGGATGTTTTTTTGGTCACGGTCTTGGCGGAGGCTTGCGCGCTCCCTACGACGATCGGGAAAATAACGACGAGCGACACGAGAAGTGTCGCCGCACGCGATGAACGCTTATCTCGTCGCGCGACATCGACGGCGTCTTCTCTCACCTTGTTTATCGTATGGGGTCGCATTCTTTGTCCATCGGCATGAGCACTACTTGGATACTTAAATTCTTGCACGCGAATCAAGCAAATAGGGGATTGACATGATTCTCAAAGATTCGGTGCTTACGTAACCCATCCGTAATGATGCAGTAGGAACGTGGCGTGGCGTCGTCACGAGTGACAAGTTGAATAGAAAGTCGAAATCACCGAATCGTCGTGCGACGGATGAATTACCGCGTTCGTTTGAAATTCATTACGTGAGTTTGCGCTCGTTGGCCCAATTTGAGAGTTGATAGCGGCTCGAGAGTTGCAGTTTTCGCAGCACCGAAGAGACGTGGGTTTCGACCGTTTTGGGAGAAATACCAAGTTCGACGCCGACTTGTTTGTACCGGTAACCGCGCGCAATAAGGCGAAGCACCTGGCGTTCGCGTGCGGTCAATTGGTCAAGCTCCGGGTCCCCGCTCGAAGTTTGTGTGGCGAGTTCTGGATCACCCGCGAACGCTTCCAAGACGAAACCCGCGAGTTGGGGTGTAAACACCGCGTCGCCTGCGTGCAAGCGCCACACCGCCTCAACCAGATCAGGGCCCGAGATGTTCTTGGTCACGTAGCCATGTGCTCCTGCTCGCACTAGCGCAATAACGTCCTCGGCGGCGTCCGACACCGACAGCGCAAGGAAACGGACGTCGTCGCATGAGGCGAGAACTTCGCACAGGACGCGTAGACCGCCACCATCGGGCATATGGACGTCCAAGAGCACCACGTCGGGTCTTCGCTCGATGATCATTTCAATGGCTGCGTCCACTTCGTCTGCGTCACCCACGATGTCGAATTGGCTCGATATCTCCGCCTTGATGCCGGCGCGAATCAATTCGTGGTCGTCAACCAAAAAGACTCGTGGTCGATTGTTCACGGGGTTACAGCCCGGTGCAGCGTGACGGCGATTTCGGTACCTTCACCGAGCGCCGAGCGAACCGACGATTGCCCGCCCGCGAGACGCACTCGTTCGCGGATCGATTTCGAGAGGCCTTGACGGTCCGCCGCGACCGCCTCTGGATCAAAGCCGACGCCCGCGTCGCGCACGTAGATCGAGATCTCGTCGCGATCAACTTCACCAAAGACGCTGAAATGATCATCGCCCGACCAACGAGCCGCGTTCACAGCGGCTTCACGCGCCGCGGCGATTAGGTCGGCGAGTCGTTGGTCGACTGGGCAGTCTCCCACCGTAACGAGCTCGATTCGCACGCCGTAGTCGCGCTCGACTTCATTCTGTAGTGCTTGGAGGTGGCCAACGAAAGTGTCGACGTCGCTAGTAACGACGCCAATGAGATCGGGCGCAAAGAGCCAGGCCCGTAATTCACGCTCTTGAACTCGCGCGAGTCTCGTCACTTCCGCAGGATTGTCTGACGAGCGTTCGATCAAGGTGAGTGTTTGCAGTACGGAGTCATGTACGTGGGCGATGAGCGCGGCGCGCTCTTCAGCACGAACGCGGCTACGTCGTTCCTTTGAGAGGTCGCGAACGTTCTGTAACCACCACGGGGCGAGCAAGACGAGTGCCCCCACAATAAAGATGATGCCTCCGACCAGCGCTGGCACCGCGCCGGCCCAGACACCCCCCGCGTGGCTGAGTATTTGAAGCCCCACGATGATCAGCAGCGTGGCCGGTAGCGCCCGCCATACAAGGGCGCGCCAACCCCGTGCGGACGCAATTCCAAGGACGGGGGCGGCTTGCATCACGTCGTCGAGGTGGCGACGCTCATCGGTTGACGCTTTACGCCACACGACGATCGAGCCAACGAAACTTGCGATCACCGACCAGGCGAAAAGGTTTGGGGCGTGCAGATTTAGCGTCGAGAGGGCTATCAAAAAAAGCAGCGCCATCACGACGCCCCACACCACGATCAGCGAGGTGCGGCGCTCGCCGATAAGTCGATGCGCGATGGAGTGGTCCTCGCCGTCACGTCGCAAAAATAACCAAATGACGATATAGCCAACGAGTCCCGCGCCGAAAAACAAGCACGTGAGCGCGGCCAGTACGCGAACAGTGCGCGATTGAATACCGAGACGACAGGCAATGCCCGCACACACGCCGCCGAGTATTGCTTCGGGCACGTTTCGACGAAGGGGATGCTGCGGAACGCCCGCCAGAGGGTACTGAAAATTTCTGCCCACACTTTCCTCCAATACTTTTTGTCGCGTCTCCAGCCTTGCACCTCCATGGGTACCATGCCATCGGGGAAATCCCTTAAGAAAGTGTGTCGGTTCAGGGATTTCCCCGATGGCTTGGGCGGTTGAGCTCACTTACATTGTGGCCATGACTCAGACAGAAAATGCGACGACCGATGACGACGCGCTCGTGCCGCGTAGGTTTCGCCGAAGTGGGAACAACAAGGTAATCGCGGGCATAGCTCGAGGCCTGTCTGATCGGTTCGACATCGACGCCAATGTCTTTCGAGTTCTCTTCGTCGTTCTCGCGTTTGTCTGGGGACTCGGTGCGGCGGTTTATCTTGGCATGTGGGTCTTCGTGCCACGTGCGAAGGGCGACGATCAAAACGAGCAGCTTCGAGCCCGCGCCGACGTTTCACATTCTCGCCGACTGAGCGTCGCACTTCTCGTTGCCGTCGTCGTCCTCGTGGTGATGATTGCGCTATTTCTGGTGGGGCGGTCGGTTGGCCATGTGGGGCCGGGATTGGCGCTCCTGTGGCTGGTCTACCTGATTGCCCTTGCGGTCGTGGCGTTGCGAACGCCCGCACGAAGGATCACGATCCGTCGATTCTTCGCGGTCGTTTTTCTTTCCGGCTTGAGCGTCGCTGTCCTCGCGCTCGGAGCCTTCTTTGGTTTCCTGGCGTCGACTGGAGTGCCGATGAGCGGCGGCAATGGTCTTCACTCGTGGCAACCAACGTCACTCGCCACGACACAACACCACTACAAAACGGAATTCGGTTCGACGATACTCGATCTTTCTGCGGTGCGATTTCCTTCGTCTGGATACGACATCACGGCGTCCACGGCGGTTGGGACGTTGCGCGTGATTGTTCCGAGCGATACGGTTGTCAACATTTCGACGCACGTGGGTATTGGCAGAGTTGACTATGGTTTCGATTCGAGTGCCTCTGATCTCGCTGCCGCGTTCGCTCGGTCACAACTCAGTATCGCCGACGCACCCGATGCGCCCCGCTTGAACCTCGTGGCGATAGTCGGTGTTGGACACATCGTCATTACGCGTTCGACTGCACATCCGTAAAGATTGTCTCGCCCAAGTTGTCTTCGACGTTGTCAGGATCAGTTGCACGGGAGATATTGGACGTTGTCGCATCAAGGGACCTCGTTACGATCGAGTGGGAAGGCTCGCACCGGTCGCGAGCATCTATGAGTTAGGCGTGACGAGAGGTAAAACTCCCAGATACGCTGCGCGTGTGCTCCGTTTAATCGCCGCTGTCGATAAGGCGCTGGGTGTCGCCGACGATCACGGTATTCCCTGGCAAGGCAAGATTCCTAGGGACACCCAATATTTCCGAGAGCAGACAGTCACCGGCATCATCCTCATGGGCCACGCGACGTACCAAGAATATAAAAGCCCCGTTCACGATCGAGTGAACTACGTCGTCTCTCGACCCGATACTGGCACTTTACGGCCCGGATTTGTGGGCGTCACCGATGTCGCGAGTTTTCTCCACGAACACGAAGACGAGCTGGTATGGGCGATTGGCGGCGCCGCGCTCTTCGCGACGACACTGGCGAGCGCTGATCAGTTGTTCCTCACCCAACTCGATCGCGACTTTCATTGCACGAAATTCTTCCCCGCATTCTCAGAGACATTTGAACTAGAGACTGACGAAGGACCATATGTCGAAGGCGATATCTCGTTTCGTTTTGAGATTTGGCGGCGTGCGGTCTCGCTTGAGGTCCAGTGAAGTTGGAGCGGGTGACGGGGATCGAACCCGCATGGCCAGCTTGGAAGGCTGGAGCTCTACCATTGAGCTACACCCGCGCGTCTCGCGAGAGACTCGGACAAGTCTAGAGCACACCATCTAGCGTAGAAGAGTGGAAAAGTCACTTTACGAGCAAGTGGGAGGTGAGCAATTCTTCGTACGTCTCGTCAATGCGTTCTACGCGCGCGTTGAGACGAGCGAGATCTTGCGCCCGATGTACCCCGAGGACTTGACGGACGCTCAGCGACATCTCGTACTCTTCTTGGTCCAATACTGGGGCGGACCGACGACGTACATGCAAGAGCGCGGCCACCCTCGACTTCGGATGCGCCACGCGCCTTTTCACATTGACGCACAAGCTCGTGACGCGTGGCTCGACGCNNATGAATTCGGCTCTCGCGACGGTTCGCGCCGAACTCGACGCCGAGCAGTTTGAAGAGCTTCGGGCGTATTTCGATATGGCGGCACGCCAGATGAGGAATGTCTGAGATGACGGCGACCGACGCGCAAGACTCCATGACGCGCCGGTGGGGTCGATCTTTGGGAAAAATGTTTCCAGTGTGACACCTGAGCCGGTCAAAGTACTTACCATTGTGTTATGGCGAGAAAGTTAAAGTGGCGCAGCGACGAGCAGCGTGTGGTGTCGGTGACGCCGGTGAGTCAGGGACTGCTTTTACCCGCTTTCGCCACGGTGGTCGCGATTGTCCTCGTGGT
>PKZI01000154.1 GCA_003133005.1 Acidimicrobiaceae bacterium
ATCCGCCCGTGTTCAGATTCGATGTCTTCCCATTTACTTCTATTGGCGACCAAGTACGTCCACCGTTTGTGCTGACCTGAATGAATCCCACAAGGCTGTATGACCAGAGCACATTTCCGCCGTTACTTGTCCACACCTGATCGTCCTCACCGGCGATGGCGCCCGCCTTTCCACTCCACGCGGGGGTGTAGTTGACCGTCGACCAGGTATGTCCGTCGTTGCTGGATTCACTCAGCAGCACAGTTGCGTGATTCATCCCGGTTCCTTGAGAGCAGTTGAGCACTACGCGTGAACCTGTCAGAGAAACGCCGCTGATGCTCATGCCGCCCGCGCCGGGGTATGGCTTGCAGGGGTTAGATATCGGAGACCACGTCGCGCCAGCGTTCGTCGTCAAGGCGAATGAGAACGGCCCTCCCGCGGTCGCGCCCTCAGCAACTAGGGCAGTCGTGGCGGTGGGGGCTGCCAACAGATACGTACCCGCTGATGAGCCGTCGGTACCGGTGCCGGGGTAGACGACGCGATGATTCGCGAACGGTGTCTTAGCGCCCCAGTGATATTCAGAGAGTGTTGCAGGACACGCTTGGTTCGAAGTGGCCTCCGTGCAGTCGAGTGAGACGAGAGAGACGACGTTCTTGGCCACGCGAAAATCGGGACTCGTGCTTGCGTCGGCCTCGGCATCGATGGCACTGGGTACCTCGCCCGAGATCTGAAGTCTGGACCAACTCTTGCCTGCATCTGTCGTGACATAGATCTCGTTTGGCACCCATTTGGCACCCACGCGAAACGCCTGGGTGTAGCCGATTCTTGGTGTGACGAAGTCGAGGAGTGGTTTATATTGGCCAGCCACAAATGAATAGGGCAGCCGTCCGNNCCTTCCACGACTGACCTGCGTTTGTCGTTTGAATGAGTTGCTCGTCGTGCTTCGCAGATGAGACGCCCGCGACCGCGTAGCCGGAGGAGGCGGTCAGCATGTCGAGTGTCCAGATCCTGGACTTGAGGGGGAGGGAGGGAATTGCAGCTGGCTGACCCCTGTTCGGAGTGCTCGGGGAGGTTTGAGGAGTCTTCGGGACGCCGCGCAGAGCCGACAGGCCGAGTACGCCAAGGAGAACAACGATAATTGCAATGGCCACCGCTAGATATCGCAAGCGTTGCCGGCGGCGAGCCTCCTTGATGAGGAGATTGATGTCGCCAATCTTCATGCCGAACTCCGGGAGCGGGGCGGTCAATCGAACGTCGTCGTGATCGATGGTCATGGCGTTCCGATCTCCGTTGTCTAAGGAAGTGTCTGAATGAGATGGATCAACTCATCGCGACGAAAACCGTGGTGTCGCGCGAAGTCGATGAGTTCTAGCGCTCTCGATACGACAGCGCCACGCTCAAGAGTGCCAGCGACGGTGATGCCTCGTCCCCGTTGAAATTCAATGAGTCCCTCGTCGCGAAGAAGACGGAGCGCGCGCAGCACCGTGTTGGTGTTTACCTTCAATATCGCGGCAAGGTCTCTTGCTGGGGGCAATCGTTCTCCGGACTTCGCCTCACCGTCAGCGATCGCTCGTCGAATCTCGGCGGCGACTTGGTCGTGCAGTGCCACAGACTCTGAATGGTCAAGCGTGACTCGTAACATGGTGCTAGCGAGAATAGCACCAGATACGCTACTGCAAATTGGGGGCAGTCAGAACGCTAAGGCCGACGATCATCTCGTAAGCAAATTGAGTCGAACTTTTTGGGCGCTTATGGGCGCTTCGCGGGCGCTTATGGGCGCTTCACACGGGGCGTTAGTGGTCATCCGCGGTCGCTCGTGGTAACGCGAAACCCCTTGGAATGACCGGGCTTTCGGCGAATTTCCTGCGCACCCCCAACGNNGCCGCTAGACGATGGGGGCCTGTACTGCAAAACCACAACAATCTGTGGTGGTCGGGCTGCCGGGATTTGAACCCGGGACCTCTGCGTCCCGAACGCAGCGCGCTACCAAGCTGCGCTACAGCCCGCAGCGAGTTGCCCCGCAGCCAGATAATCCTAGTCTGTGGTGCGGACGCCCAACATAGGGTCAGTCCGCTTTGACGTCGGGTGGCGTCGCCGGTGGGTGGTGCTCAACAACGACTTCACTGATGCGAAGTCGTTCGACCGACTGCACGCGAAATGTCCAGTCGTCGTAGGAGTACGTCGTGCCCGCGGCGGGAATCTCGCCGGCGAGGTCGAGCACGAAGCCCGCAATCGTTACGTACTCACCTTCGGGGATGACCACGCCAAGCTCTTCTTCAACCTTGTCGACGTGGGTCTGTCCATCGACGAGCCAGCGATCTTCCTTGATGCGGACAATGGGAGGGTCCTCGTCCTCGTCGAACTCATCACTGAGGTCGCCCACCAATTGCTCGAGGATGTCGCGAATCGAGATGACCCCGGCGACACCGCCGTGTTCGTCCAAGACCAGGGCAAAGGTGCGACGCTGCTCTCGCAACTCCTTCAGGCTCTCGAGCAAGTCCAAGGTCTCGGGGAGCATCAAGGGACGGCGGATCTTCCTGGCTATCTCTTCGGTCGTGGGAAGCGAGACCCCGATGGCGCGTTTGACCGCGGTCGAGCGAAAGAGGTCATTTACGAAGAGGACACCCTCGACTTCGTCCAAATCGCCCACGACGACGGGAAAACACGAGTGACCAGTGTCGCGCACCGCCTCGGCGATGGCTTCGGGAGTGACCGGGATGGTGAGGTAGACCACGTCCACACGCGGCGTCATGACGTCGCGAAGCTCGAGTTCACTCAATTGGTCAACACGAGCCTTGATGGCGACGGCCTCGGGCAGGTCGACCTTGGCAACTGGCGGGCCGGCGAAACGCGCGCGGATCCTCGCGAGGCCGCTCGCGGGAGGTTGTGGATCGCCCATCAAGAAAGAGCGGCGCGTACGGTGGCGGGACGGTAGGTCTCGTCTTCGTACTCCTCACCGCGAAGCAGCGCCCGCACGGCGGCGCGCACGCGCTGCGGGTCGAGGGGCTTCACGACGAAGCCTTCGGCGCCGCTGCGACGTGCGAGAAACACGTCCGCGCGCCGGTCGAGCAGCATGAGGACTGCGACTGGATCGGCGGCCCCGTAGGACTCCTCGTGGCGTAGGTCCATACAGACCGCCATTGCGCCCATCGAACCAATCTGCATGTCCGCAATAACCAGGTCTATTTCGCCTTGCGCGACGCGGGCTCGTACTTCGTGTCCGTTCGCGACTTCTTCGACGAACAGGTCAGGTCCTTCGAGCATTGATCGAAGTTCGTGACGCAGCGAGGAGAGGTCGCTCGCAATGAGTACCGTTGCCACGACACTGAGCGTAGCAAGGTCACGCGCCGGGCATTTCGAAACATCGTTAAGTCAAAAGACATCTTGTCTTGGTTCAGCCGAGTGGTTATCCTGCGGTCGTAGGTAGAGCCGGGGGAGATGGAATGTCGATTGCGCCAGTGGAATGGTCAGACGCCGCCGCATGTCGAGGTAGCGAGGGCTCGCTGTTTTTCTCTCCCGAAGTCAACGAGCGAAAAGAGGATCGCCATGAACGCGAACTCCTCGCCAAGCGACTCTGTGCCACCTGTTCGGTCCGCGGGGACTGCTTGTCCGCGGCCCTCGCGCGCCATGAGACCTACGGAATCTGGGGCGGTCTCAACGAACTCGAGCGGCGCGCGCTACTCAGAAACTGAAGGTGCCCATCCCAACTGCACGGGACACACGATCGTCATCACGATGAGCAGCAAGAATGTCACGACGTGCACGCCCGTGCAGTACAAGCAGATGTTCTTGATGATGAGAAGCTCGGCTGCGACCAGCCAAAGTACGAACGCCATCGAGCCAATCACAACGACAAAGCGCGCGACGTGCACCCAATAGTTTTTCAAGTGCCAACCCCATGGTGAGTTGAGCACGCTCAGCACGAAATAGCCGCAGAGTCCGAGCACCGCGACGGGTATGTGGAGAAAATATGACTGCGCGGACGTGGTGACCTTGGTGCAGTTGATGATTCCGCTGTCGGAGCAGAACAGGTCTTGGGCACCATTGAAGTGGGCGTTGGTGAGATAAACCGACAGCCCAAGCCCGACCAGGCTTAGAAAAAACGTCGTGTAGATCGCCCATTTTGGTACGGGCGAAACGCTTCGAACCATCTAGATTTTCATGATTTTCTTCGCCGCCAGTACGCCGGGAGAAGTGCAGACCGAACTCGGCAGATTGTTCGTGAGCGTACAGAACGACGCGGTCAGATAATTCGCCGACGAAATTATGGCCGCAGTGATAGGACTCGAGGTGGTCGTGAGTCCCGCAGCAATCGTGTCGCGCGAGAGACCCGCGAGTGTGGCGGGGGTGTAACTCGCGCCCGATACGAGGAACTTGTTGCCAATGGACATGAAGGGAATCGAGCCGTCGTCCGAGGAGCTGATGCCCTTTATGTATTTCGACGTGTCGTATTTGTCAAAGAGCGCCAACTGCGACTTGGTGGGTGTTTGAAGTTTCGTGTAGGAGTTCGTGGCCGAGTCAAAGACGTTGGTCTCGAACTCAATACTCTTAAAGACCAAATAGGACGAGGTGTAACTCGCCTTGACGAACGTGAAGGTGGGCGTACTCGGATCTACGTCCGATGAAGAACTGGTCATGTTACCNNGATCCACGTCCGATGAAGAACTTGTCATGTTACCGAGACCCGAAAAGGTACCGAAGCGACTAAGCGCAATGATGGTCGGCCAACGTTGCGCGGCACAGAAGGGGCAGTACTCGGCGCCGAAGTAAAAGACCTCGGGCAGCGTCTTTCCGTTCGAGGTCCCGGTCAGTTCGGGTTGTCCCTTGATCGCCTGCGGTGGGGTAACGGGTACGACGGGCGAGGAGACGCCGATCGTGTTAAAGACCGACGCGGGAACGCTCGAGAGTTCGCTCACGGTCGCGGGGTCAGTCGCTGTGAAGCCTGACGAGCCCGAGGCGGTCGCCGTTGAACTAGTGACTTTGATGATGACGAGTACGGCGACCACGACGACCACGAGGCCCACCGCGATCCACGTAAAGAGTCCCGCCGGGCGTCCGTTCGATGTCTTAACGGGCGGCTGCTTCGCCACTGGTTTCTTTGCCACGCTGCTCCTCGGGTCTTCTGAACACACAAACTTACTAGAAGAGATGCTGTCGTCGTCTCGATTGAGCGAACCTAGGTAGTTTGCGGTATGACCGAAATTTTGACGCCACGACCGGCAGCGACGGTGCTGACGCTCCGCGACGCAAAGAATGGTTACGAAATTCTTATGTTGCGCCGCAATCTCGCGAGTGAATTCGTGGGCGGTGCCTATGTTTTTCCCGGTGGTGGTGTTGACCCCGAGGACGCGAGTGCGCTCGCCCAGGAGCGAAGCGTGGGAATGAGCGACGCGTCATGTTCGAAGCGCCTCGGTGTCGAGAGTGGCGGACTCGCGTACTACGTGGCGTGCTTTCGCGAACTCTTCGAAGAGGGCGGATTGCTCGTTGCCTGCGACGAGGCAGGTACTGAGATCGATCTCACGAACCGCCCCCTTGTGGACCGGCTCAACGAGCAGCGCGTGTTCGTCAACGACGGTTCACTGGCTTTCGTGGAGCTCTTGATGCGCGAGGGTCTTTACCTCGACCTTCGTAACGTGGCGTACCTCGCGCACTGGGTCACTCCCGTGGGGCCGCCTCGTCGCTACGACACGCGGTTCTTCGTTGCGCTCGCGCCCGTGGGCCAGATTGCGGGTCACGACGATCACGAGACCGTTGATTCACGATGGCTTCGTCCGCGCGACGCACTGGCCTTACACGAACGCGGCGAGTTCGATTTGATGTTGCCAACGGCACAAAACTTGGCGGCCGTCGCGCAGTTCGAGACCGCGCGCGAGGTGTTGGATTTCGCCAATGCCCAAGCCGAGGTGCCACGAATCGAACCACGCATCGTCGCGCGCGAAGGCGCCCGTGTGATTCTGCTACCCGGCGACGATGGTTACGACGACGCCTGAACGGCCCGCTCGAGCGTGTCGAGCATTCGCGCGCTACACCCGAGCGCTCCGGCGGGTGGCGCGACCTCGGTGACGATGCGTTGGGCGAGTTGGCGAAACGGGCCGTTCGTCGACTCGTGCAGCACCGCAGGCTCGCCCACGTCGCCGCCGGCGCCGATCTCTATGCCGAGTTCGATTTCGGCGAGCAGCGGCACACCGAGTTCGTTGCTCAGTTCTCGACCCCCGCCCTCCCCGAAGAGAGCGTGGCGCTCACCACACTCGCAGGTCATCGCGCTCATGTTCTCGATGACGCCCAGTACACGAATGTTCGACTTGCGCGCGAAGTCCGCGGCGCGCTGGGCAACTCGTTGGGCGGCGTGCGCGGGCGTGGTCACGAGAAGTTGGCCCATCTGAGGCAATAGGCGAGCGAGAGTCATGGCGATGTCTCCGGTGCCCGGCGGGGTGTCGATCAGTAGATAGTCAATGTGGGACCAGTTGGCGTCTTCGATGAATTGAGCGACGGCCTTTTGGACAATGAGCCCGCGCCAGAGCAGTGCATCGTCCTCGTTGGCGAGAAGTCCCATCGAGAGCAGCTTCACGCTGCCCTTGGCGAATCGTTTTTCGAGGGGTTGCATCTTGCCCGCGCTCGCGTGAACCTCACCGTCGACGCCGAGCAGTCGAGCGAGCGAGAATCCCCAAATGTCGGCGTCCAATACCCCCACGCGGTGTCCCAATTGCGCGAGCGCTACGGCGAGGTTCGCCGTGATCGACGACTTTCCGACGCCACCCTTGCCTGAGGCGATCATGAGGACAGGGGTTTGGTTCGGAATCGAGGTGAGTGGCGCGCGTGCTTGTGCGAGCGATCGAGCCTTTCGCATCAGTTCGGCCTTCGCTTCTGGTTCGAGTACGCCCATCACCAACTCGACCGAGGACACGCCCTCGACACTGAGCGACGCTTCGCGAACGTCGCGCTCGATCTGGGACCGCAATGGACAGGCCGCCGTCGTGAGCGCCACCCAAACCCTTGCAATTCCGGCCTCGCTNNTTCAGTCGTTCTCGAAGGATTTCCGCACTCGTCACAGTCAAACGCTACCGGTCTCTGGGAAGGGGTGTTCATATCGATTTTCCTTCGCTACCATGGAGCAAAGACTTTTGGAGGATTCCCATGTCAAGCGCCACCACGACCAGCGTCAGCCTCACTAAGAAGGATGGCGACCCTATCGTCCTGACCGATGTCGCCGCCCAAAAGGTTGCCGAGCTGATCGCCGCCGAGAACGTCGACGAAGTCCTCGCGCTGCGCGTCGCCGTCAAGCCCGGCGGGTGCTCGGGCTTTAACTACGACATGTTCTTTGACTCGGAGTTCGCCGACGACGACGTACTTCGTGATTTCTCCGGTGTCAAAGTCGTGGTCGATCCTCAGAGTGCCGAGTTGCTTCTCGGTTCGACGCTCGATTACTCCGACTCACTCCAGGGAGCGGGATTTCACATCACGAACCCCAACGCCACGCGCACCTGCGGTTGCGGCAACTCCTTTAGTTAACGACACCGTGAAGCCGGTTGGTCCGTACTCACCGTGGCGTCGCGCGGGTGACTTCGTCATACTTTCGGGGCAACTTGGGGTCGTGCCCGCAACGGAATCTCCCACAATGGTCGAGGGCGGTGCGCCAGACCAACTACGTCAGGCACTCGCGAACGCGCGCGCGCTGCTTGGTGAGGCGGGCGCGTCGTTTGAGCAGGTCGTCAAGGCGACGCTCTTTCTCGTGAACATGGACGACTTTGCTTCGTGCAATGAGGTGTGGGTCGAGGCATTCGAGCCGCCGCGACCAACGAGGTCAGCGGTGGCGGTCGCACAATTACCGCTGGGTGCACTTTGTGAAGTCGAACTCTGGGCCTACGCGCCCGAGGGTCGGACCCCTTAGTTCGACGCGTACTCGCCCGGGGTTGTATTGCCGAACTTGTAGCCAACCGATCGCACCGTTTGGATCAGGTGTGCGTATTCTTCGCCCAGTTTGGCGCGAAGACGTCGCACGTGCACGTCAACCGTACGGGCGCCACCGTAGTATTCGTAACCCCACACTCGACTGAGCAGCGTCTCGCGGGTAAAGACGCGGTGCGGATTTGTCGCGAGGAAACGCAGTAGCTCGTACTCCATGTACGTGAGGTCCATCACGCGTCCGGCGATCGACGCTTGGTAGGTCTCGAGGTTCATCGAGAGTCCGCCGTGCTCGATGCGCGGCGCCACGCTCTCGTTACCGGCTCGGCGCAGGCGGTGGCGCAGACGCGTCGCGAGTTCGCTCACGTCAAAGGGACCCACGACGAAGTCGTCGAAGAGGTCCTCTCGAAACGTCAGGTCGTCGAGTTGATAGTGGTCGAGCAGCAAGATGATGGGACCCACGCCGCGCTCGCGTCCGCGAAGTTGGCGACACAAGTTCATGGCTTCACTGAAGGGGAACGCCGAGGCGTTGATCACCGCGCCCGAGAAACCGTCCGCCGGCTCGAGGCTGGTGATCTCGTTCAGTCGACCCGAACTCGCCACCGCCGGCGTCACACCCGTGACGTCAAAGGCCTTGCGCACCGGCCCTTCGCACGAGGGAACACACAAGACGACGTCGATGTTCATAAGAGGGGGAGGTACCTTTCGAGCTCGAAGGGCGTCACCTGACCCCGGTAGGCGTCCCACTCGGCGCGCTTATTGCGCAAGAACCACTCCACTTGGTGTTCACCCAGCGTCTCGTGCAGTAGTTCGGAGTCGGCCATCAGGTCGACCGCTTCGGCGAGGGATTGAGGCAGGCGCGCGACCGGATCGTTTTCCTTAGGCAGCTCGTAGTCACCGTTCACACCGCGTAGTCCCGCCGCGAGTATGACCGCGAACGCCAAATACGGATTCGCCGCGGGATCGGGCGAGCGATACTCCACACGCGTTGAATCNNCCCACGGGCGCTTCACCTCCGGGCACCAGTCGCTTGTAAGAGTTGACCCACTGGTTCGTGATGGCCGTGATCTCGGGTGCGTGGTGCACGAGACCCGCGACGAAGCGAAGCGCGACGTCACTGAGTCCGTAGGTTCCTTCGCCAATGAACGCGTTCTCCTCGTCGCGCCAGAGCGAGAGGTGCGTGTGCATTCCCGAGCCCTGCACGTTGGGCAGTGGCTTGGGCATGAAACTCGCGGCGATGCCCGATTGGCGAGCCAGCTCCTTTACGACGTGACGCACCGACATGACGGTGTCGGCCATGGTGAGCGCGTCGGTGTAGCGAAGATCGATCTCGTGCTGGCTCGGGGCGTCCTCGTGTTGGGCGTGCTCGACGCCGATGCCCATCTCTTCGAGCATGAGCACGGTGCTGCGACGTAGTTGACTCGCGGTGTCGTCGGGTAGGAGGTCGAAGTAACTGCCTTGGTCGATCGGCTGGGGTGGATGCGAGGGGTCGAGGTCCTTGAAGTAGAAGAACTCGATCTCGGGTGCGACGAAAAATGTGTAGCCCTGGCTGAGCGCTCCGTCGAGCACGCGTCGAAGCTGTTGGCGAGGGCAACCGCTAAAGGGCGTGCCGTCGATGTTGACGATGTCGCAGAAGACCCGAGCGACGCCGGCACCTTCTTCGTACCAAGGAAGGAGCTGAAACGTCGTCAGATCCGGACGCGCGAGCACGTCGGACTCTTGCACGCGCGAAAACCCGTCGATGGAACTGCCGTCAAAGGTGAGGCCTTGGTCGAGCGCGTCTTCGAGTTCGGCCGGCGTGACGTGAAAGGCCTTATGGCGACCGAGCACGTCGGTGAACCAGAGTTGCACGAAGCGGACGCCGCGCTCTTCCACAGTTCGTAGTACGTACTGCGCTTCACTGTGCATAGGAGACATTCTCGCACCTTCTTCGAGTGACCACATTTTGGGCCCCGAAACGCAAAATCCGCCGCTCAAGGGAGCGGCGGATTTTGCGACAACGAACTACTTCTTGGCGACTGCCTTCTTCGCGGGCGCCTTCTTGGTGGTCTTCTTCGCGGGCGCCTTCTTCGCCGCTACTTTCTTGGACGCCGACTTCTTCGCCGGTCCCTTCTTCGCCGCTTCGCCACAGATCGTCTCGACGATCACGCGCGCCACGGTGTAGGGGTCGGCGTTGGCGTTGGGGCGACGGTCCTCGAGGTACCCGCGCTTGTCACGCGCGACGCCTCCGGGAATACGCACCGACGAACCGCGGTCCGAGACGCCGTAGGAGTACTTCGTGTAGGGCGCGGTCTCGTGNNTGCGTGCCGAGTGCTTCGGCGCCGTCGATGATCGCGTCCCATCCACCAGGAGCACGCATGGCCTTGGTCGAGAAGTTGGTGTGCGCACCCGCACCGTTCCAGTCACCCTTGATGGGCTTGGCGTCGAAACTCACGTCGACGTCGAACTCTTCGGCGATGCGCTTGAGCAGCCAACGCGCGGTCCAGAGTTGGTCACCAACCGCNNGCGTTCGTACCTTCGATGCCGAGGCCCGCGCGCATACACGCGAGCGTGTGTGCTTCGACGATGTCACGACCGGGCATCTTGGCGCCGCCGACACCGCAGTAGTAAGGACCTTGGGGTGGTGGGAAGCCGACTTCGGGCCAACCGTACGGGCGGCCTTCCTGAAAGAACGTGTACTCCTGTTCGATGCCGAACATTGGTTCCATGCTCGCGTACTTCTTCGCGACTTCAGCGAGCGCGTGACGGGTGTTCGTGACGTGCGGGGTGAAGTCGGCGTTCAGTACTTCGCACATGACGAGTACGTCCTTCTCACCGCGCAGCGGATCCTTACACTGGAATACCGGCACGAGGACGCAGTCCGAGAAGTGGCCCGTCGCTTGGTTGGTGCTCGAGCCATCAAAGCCCCAGATTGGTGGCTTCTTGCCGTCCGCCACGATCTTGGTCTTGCTCCGAAGTTCCCGGGTGGGTTCGGTTCCGTCAATCCAGATGTACTCAGCTTGATACGACAATGTCGCTCCTTCAAAATGTCATCGCGTGCTCCACGCGACCTCCACAATTCTGCCCGACGGGGCACGGTGGCATCCGGCATTCTGTTAACCCAGTGTGAAACGTTGACCTAAAAATTTGAACGTTCTCGCCATTAGGCTCAGGCCGTGCCCGTCCTTCGACTCGCCATGGCCCAAATGAACGCGGTGGTGGGCGGTTTTACGCAAAACGTCGCGAGCTTGCATCGATTCCGCACGCAGGCGGCGAGCGTGGGCGCCGATCTCGTACTCTCACCCGAGTTGTCTCTCATGGGCTACCCCCCCGAAGACTTGCTGCTGCGCGAGGGCTTCATCGAGGCGGCGGACGCCGCGCTGGCGCAATTGAGCATGGCCCAGAATCTGCCACCTCTCTTGGTAGGTATGGCGCTCAGTGAAGGCATCCGTGGACTGCGTCTCGCCCCCTCGTCAGACGGACGCGACGTCACTCGCGTGCTCGACGCCGCGGGTCCCGGTCACGTGGGCGACGCCCTGGTCGCGGTGAGCGAACAAGGCATCGTCGCGGTCGCTACGAAGCGGCTGTTACCGAACTACGACGTGTTCGACGAACTTCGTTACTTCCACCCCGGCGTGGGTGCGCACACCATCATCAATGTCGAGGGTGTTGCGGTTGGATTACTAATTTGTGAAGATGTCTGGACCGCGGACGGTCCGGCCGCGGAACTCGCGGCGGCGGGTGCGACGCTCATTGTGGTGGCCAACGCGTCGCCGTACGCGCGAGGACGCCGCGACGATCGCGAGGCGATGTTGCGCGAACGCGCACTAGAAACGAACTGCCCTATTGCCTACGTGAATATGGTGGGGGGCCAAGACGAACTGGTCTTTGACGGCCAGAGCATGGTGGTCGACGAGCGCGGCGAGATCATTGCGCGCGCGAGCGCCTTTAACGAGGAGTTGCTCGTCGTAGAGATCGAAGCACGCGCGTCCTCGGCGGGTATCGTTCTCGACACGCTCTACGCGATCGACCCGAGTCGCGAGCAGCCCTTGCACGTGAACCAAGTGGCGCCGGCCCTGAGTGAGGTGGAAGAGATCTACGAGGCGCTCGTGATGGGCACGCGTGACTACTTGCGAAAGAACGGGTTTCGTTCGGCGATAATTGGATTGTCGGGCGGAATCGACTCGTCGCTGGTCGCAGCGATCGCGGTCGACGCGTTAGGAGCTCAGGCGGTGCGAGGGTTCGCCATGCCGAGTCGTTACTCGTCAGGGCACTCGGTCGACGACGCGTTCGAACTCGCCAAGCGTCTCGACATCGAGATCACGACACTGTCGATCGAGCCGGCCCACGACGTGATGGGGCACATGCTCGCGCCCGTGCTCGATGGCGAACCGCAGGGCGTGACCGACGAGAACCTGCAGTCGCGCATACGAGGTGTGATGATGATGGCGATCTCGAACGCGACAGGCGCGATTGTTCTGACCACCGGCAACAAGTCCGAGATGGCGACGGGTTACTCAACGTTGTACGGCGATTCGGCCGGTGGGTTCGCCGTGATAAAGGACGTGCCCAAGACGCTCGTCTACGAGTTGTGTCGCTTTCGCAACGAGAGGGCGGTTGAGGTCGGTGACCCCGAACCAATCCCCTTGTCGGTTCTCACGAAGGCACCTTCTGCGGAGCTGCGTCTTGATCAACGTGACGATCAGAGTCTGCCACCCTATGACGAGCTCGATCCGCTGCTCCAGCTCTACGTCGAGGGCGACGCCACCGCCGAAGAGATGATCGCGAGTGGCCACGACCCCGAGTTGGTACTGCGCATCGCGCGGTTGGTGGACGCGAGTGAGTACAAGCGTCGCCAGATGCCGCCGGGCGTTCGAATCTCGAAAAAAGCGTTTGGTCGCGATCGTCGAATGCCGATCACCAACGCGTTTCGTCCTGAACCGTGACCCAGGACGTTGACGTTGTCGCGCACCTCGGCGACTGCTTTGACGCGACCTATCGCGGACTCGGCGAGTTAGCGCCGCTCATGAGTAACGACGCATTCGTCGTCGTGACCCACGAGATGAGTCGGTCTTTTGGTGAGGTGGCCCTTTCGATGCGCGAGTACATGAACCGGCCGCTCGTCCCGCTACCCGTCATTAGTGCGTTGCTCGCTCGTTCGAACACGCTTGATCCGTCGGGGACTCTCACGCTCTACGCGGTCGCCGTGGTGCTCGGACCGCGTCTCCTCGTGTCGCTGCGCGACGCGCTCGAGATCGTGAGCGAACCTCGCGCCCGGGAGATCTTTGACGAGGGCCAGCTCGTGACCGTGCGCCAAGTACGACGGGTGGGTGAGTTAGTTGCCGAGCCGGGGATCGACGAGACCAGTTGGCTCGCGGGAGTGCGTGAACTTGGCGACATGGTTGAATTTGGCCAAAACGCGGAAAGTTTCGGTCTTTTCCGCTAGAGTGGCACTCCCCGTTTGTTGGTTGCGCATCACCGTATAACTAAAGGTGCCAGAAAAATAGGGGCCCACTTAGGAGAAATATGGCAAAAGACCGTGTCGACCGCGACGATGAAGACCTCGTTCGGCTCTACCTGTCAGATATTGGTCAGTACACGCTGCTCACCAAGGACGACGAAGTTCACCTGGCTCAGACCATAGAAGAGGGTCGCGAGGCCAAGGCCGAACTTGACGCCGCCGAAGCCGACAAGAAGATCAAAATCACTCCGAGCAAGAAGTTGGCCCTGAAGCGTTCCGTACACCGCGGTGACCAGGCCGAACGCGACTTCGTGCAGTCGAACCTTCGACTCGTGGTGTCAATCGCCAAGAAGTATCAAGCGTCGGGCTTGCCGCTACTTGACCTTATTCAAGAGGGAAACCTCGGACTCATGCACGCCGTCGAGAAGTTCGACTGGCGCAAGGGATTCAAGTTCTCCACGTACGCCACGTGGTGGATACGTCAGGCCATCACTCGCGGAATCGCGAACACCGGACGAACCATTCGTCTCCCGGTACACGCCGGTGACACCTTGGCGCGCGTGCAAAAGGCGCAGTCTCGTTTGGAGCTGAAGTTCGGTCGTCCGCCGACGATCAAGGAGCTTTGTGACGAGTGTGAGATGCCCGAGGACAAGCTGATCGAGGCGCTGCGCTTTCGCTCAGAGCCCATCTCGTTGTCCGAGCCGCTTCGCGAAGATGGCGACGCGGAACTCGGTGACGTGGTCGAGGATCGTTCGGCCGAATCGCCCTTCGACGTCGCCGCGGTCAAGATGATGCCCGCCGCGATTGAGAAGTTGCTTCAACCGCTCGACGAGCGTGAGCAGAAGATCCTTCGAATGCGCTTCGGACTCGATGGTGCGGGAGAGATCCGCACCCTCGAAGACGTGGGCGCGGAGATGAACTTGACGCGCGAGCGAATCCGTCAGATCGAGGCGCGCGCAATGAGCAAACTTCGTCATCCATCGTCGGACACCGGCGCGCGCGACCTGTTGACGCTCTAAATTCGACGCATCCGCATGCGGCCGAGAACCGCGGCGACACTAAAGACGATCGCACTGATAATAAAAGGTGTATGCGACCGGGACCGGTCGTGTGCACGCACCGGATGGGTGAAACTTAGGATTGGCCACTCGCATTCGTGAGCGACTTTTGCCAATTGTCGATCGGGGTTGACCGCGTAGGCGTGTCCAACTTGTCGAAGCATGGGAACGTCGGTCTCTGAGTCGGAGTACGCGAAGCAGTCCGCGAGATCGATCCCACGCTGCTCGCAGAGTTCGCGCACGGCGAGTGCTTTATTCTCCCCCTGAGCGAAAAAGACCATTTTCCCCGTGAATTTACCGTTCTCGTCAATCTCGGCCTTGGAAGATATCGCTCCGGTGATCCCGAGTAATTCCGCGAAGGGTTCGACGATCTCTTGGGGCGCCATGCTCACGAGCCAGACCTCGTCACCTTCGGAGAGGTGGTGGTCAATGAGTTCGAGCGCTTCGTCATAGATCAAGGGTTCGACCACTTCATTGATGGTCTCAGCGACCATCGTGCGAACTTCGTCGCGGTCCCAGCCCTTCGTTACTCGCAACACCGACTCTCGTATCTTGTTCAACTTCTCGTCGTCGGCGCCAAATCGCATGAAGAGTAAGTGGCTGAAGACGCCCCACACCAGCGTGCGCCGGCGCAGCATTCCACGCGCGTGAAGTTCGGGTCCAAGCGCGATCAGTGACGACTTGGCGATCACTGTCTTGTCGAGGTCGAAAAAGGCGGCGCGCATAACCCAATGCTACGTGTCGACGTTTACGCCGGTATGGCAGTGGCGTTACGACTTAGGCAATGAATGCGACAGAACACTCGTTTGCGGCGTCTTCGCGGGCGATCAAGATGACGTGATCGTGTTCTACGAAGTGCATCGTTGGCGAAGGCACCAGGGGCTGGTCGCTTCGCACGACCGCGACCACGCGCACACTGTCGGGTAGTCGCAGTTCGTCAAGGCTGAGGTCCTTGGCGATCGCGGGCGCGTTGGCCGCGAGCGTGATCTCGATCAGTCGCATACGACCGTGCGCGAGGTCCATCAAGTTGATGATCGATCCGACCTCCACGGCCTCGTCGACAAGCGACGTGATCAACGCGGGCGTCGACACTGAGATGTCGACGCCCCATGTTTCGTTGAACAGCCACTCGTTGCGAGAGTTGTTGATGCGGGCGATAACGCGCGGCACGCCGAATTCCTGTTTGCAGAGCCAACTGATCACGAGGTTGTCTTCATCGTCACCGGTGGCGGCGATCACGACGTCGACGTTGCGGATGTCGGCGGCCGCCAAACTCGCGTACTCGCACGCGTCCGCGGCCATGACGTTCACGCCGGGAAGCAAGGTCTTGAGTTTTTCGGCCGTGGCCGTGTTGTGCTCGAGCAAACTCACGTCGTGGTGACGATCGAGCAAGTCGAGCGATATGGCGGTGCCCACCGATCCACCGCCGGCGACGACGACTCTCATTTCTGGTCGCCTTGGAGCAAGTGATGGAGGTCGTGAATTCCTTGGGGCGTCACCATGAACTCGAGGATGTCATCTTCCTGGGCGAAGAGGTCGTCGATGTTCACGCGACCTTGTCCGCCACGCACGAGACCAACCACGCGCACACTTTCACCGACGTTGAAATGGTGGATTTGGCGCCCCGCGAGTTCATCGGGGACGATGCGCTCGACTAAGTGCAACGAACCCGCCCCGTTCGTCCATTCGACAGACTCATCTTCGGGCGTCATCCAGCGCTTGACCTGCTGGGTAGTCCAGAGCGACGTGGCGACCGTCGGAATACCAAGTTTCATATAGATGTCGGCGCGTTGCGGATCGTAGATTCTCGCGACGACGTTCTTGACGCCGTAGTTGTCGCGAGCGATGCGCGCACAAAGAATATTGGTGTTGTCACCGCGGGTGACCGCCGCCAACGCGTCGGCTTGGGACGTCTCGGCCTTGGCGAGAACGTCGCGATCAAAGCCAGAACCAAGCAACGACTGACCGTTGAAATGGACGAGTCGACGAAACGCGTCCTTGTTCTTGTCAATGATGACGACCGAGTGGCCCTCGTCGGATAGTTGCATCGCCAACTCTGAGCCCACACGGCCACAGCCAACGACCACGATATGCACCTCGTCATCTGACCACACTTGTCCGCGACGACGCAAGTAGAGGGCAATATCGCGTATCTGACTTAGAGTGAAACTCGTGTCAGAAGCCGATAAGCAGATTGCCAAGAGCACGCCGGTTCTGACGTCACACGCGAATGTCTCGACCGTGTTCCCCGAGTCGATGGGGTATCGGCTCAAGAAGTTCTTCCTCGGCCGACCCTTCGTCACTGAACAATTGGGTGACGAGCGACTCAATCGATTCGTTGCCTTAGGCGTATTGGCGCCGGACTGCATTTCGTCCTCGGCGTACGGGACCGAAGAGATCCTCACGCAATTGACACCGTTCATTGGTCTCGCCGCGTTCGCGCTGGTCGTTCCCATCATGTTCGTGATCATTGGTGTTCTGTTCTTCGTCACGACGTCCTATCTCGACGTGATCAAGTACTACACGACCGCCGGTGGTAGTTACGTCGTGGCGCGCGACAACTTCGGTCCGCGCATTGCCCAGATCGCGGCGGTCTCGTTGCTCATTGACTACACGGTCACGGTCGCGGTTCAGTGTTCGGCGGGCACCGCGGCACTCGCTAGCGCTTTTCCAGCCTTCGGGCGATACTCGGTGCTCATCACGGTCGCCATCGTGTTGATACTTATTTATGGGAACCTGCGCGGACTGAGAGAAGCGGGGAGTTACTTCGCATTCCCGACGTACTTCTACGTCACGATGCTCGGGCTCACGATCATCACGGGCTACGTGAAGAAAGCGACCGGAAATCTGCACCGCATCGTCCAGCCCTCTAACCACCTATTGGTCGGCGGTCACCTCGGTCAAAAGGGCACGGGCATCTTGATGGGTCTCGCCTTTCTCACATTGCTTCGCGCCTACGCCAACGGGGGCTCTTCGCTCACCGGACTCGAAGCGATCTCGAACGGCGTGGCGAGCTTTCGTCGTCCCGAATGGCGCAACGCCCGCAAGACCCTCGTGCTCATGTCGAGCATCCTCGCGTTCATGCTCGTGGGAACGACCTTGCTCGCGTCCTGGACCCACGCACTGCCGCGCGCGAACGGTTATCCAACGGTGGTCGCCCAAGAGGTGCGCGCGGTATTTGGTTCGAGTGGCATCGGGTCGACTATCTATTATCTCGTCATTTTCTCGGTCATCCTGATCCTCTATACGGGCGGCAATACCTCGTTCAATGGGTTCCCCTTCCTCGCGAACTACGTCGCGGGGGACCGTTATCTCCCTCGACAGCTCACCAAGCGCGGCCACCGGCTCGCTTTTTCGAACGGGATCTTGGTATTGGGCGTCGTCTCGCTGACGCTGATTCTCGTGTTCAAGGCGCAAGTGAATTCGTTGATCGCGCTCTACGCCATTGGCGTCTTCACGGGTTTCACGATGGCGGGAGCGGGCATGGTGGCGCGCCACTTGCGTTTGCGCGAAGGTCGTTGGCGCTTCGGCGTCGCGGTCAATGCCACGTCGGCGACGGTCACCGCACTGGTCGTGCTCATCTTCATCGTGGCGAAGTTCACCGAAGGCGCCTGGATCATCGTG
>PKZI01000135.1 GCA_003133005.1 Acidimicrobiaceae bacterium
CCATTCGTCTCCGTTGCCACTAGACACCGCAGTTGAACAAGCGCCTCATGCACGAGCGAATCATCTGCCAGCACCGCACCTGCCGCGAGCATCGCCTCAGGAAGGACCGCGTTGGCGTACGTAAGTCGCTCCTCGGGCCATTGCCATTCGTGGTTAAGGTTCGGACGTCGAAGAAGACGCGCCGCGTCGCGCACAAGCTCCAGTGCCGCACGATGTGTCGGAAACACGCTCAACACCTCTGCTGCTCCGAGAGTCGCAAACGCCATCGAACGTGGCCACGGCGATCGGACATTTAAAGAGGTGGCAAGGAGACCCATCGACTCCTGCGCCAAAAATCCATCGGAGTCCTGTGCAACCGCGTTCCCGAGCGACCACACTGCGCGACCCCAGCAGTCAGCGTTACTTCCGGATCCCAGAAAAGCGCCGGTTGGAGATCGACGATTCATAAAAGTTCCGTCTGAACACTGCGCCTCCTTAAGGAACGACAGCGATATGTTGGACAAGACATCTACCTCTGTCGATTTCTCCTGTTCTCGTGCGACCACGAGCAACACTCGAGCGACATCATCAACGCAGTACCCATGTTCATGACGGACTCGGTCGTGCTTGGCATGCTCGAACACGCCGTAGGGACCAATCATCGAACTCAGATGGTTGAATTTCGAATTTGGAAACATCATGCGGACACATCGGTTCGTTTTAACATGAACTCGTTCAACTCCAGATACTGAACGGCGACTGATTCCCAACTAAGTCCCAATGACAGCCGCCGCGCTTCGCGCTTCATGTTCTCTGAGACAGTCGAATTCGTAAGTACATCGCGCAGTGCACGCGCGAGCGAGCTCGGATCCTCATGGTCGACAATTATCCCCGCTCCTGAACAGAGAAGCTCGATGGCGTGTGGAAACGGCGTTGCGATAACGGGTCGACCAGCCGCTATCGCGTCAACGAGAACTCCCGATGTCGCCTGGTCCTTGGAGTCATACGGCAGGACGACAACGTCGGCATTCTCAATGAGTGACGTCAGTGAAAGCAAGTCTCGGTACGTGTTATCAAAGTGCACCATGTCGCCCACTCCAATGTCAACCACCTGGTCCATCAATTTTCGCCGATAAGACTCACCTTCTCGAACGAGAACTTTCGGGTGCGTGCGTCCCGCCACGATGTAGAGAGGCGTTGGAACAAGATCTTTCAACGTCGCCATCGTGTCGATAACCCACTCGATACCTTTGCCCGGACCGAGGAGTCCCCAAGTGAGGATCGTCGGGCGAGCATTTCGCTCGCGCTGACCGTTACTCCCAACCACCGTCGCGCCATGCGGAATCACGCTTATTGGTGTGTTCCCAACCTCGAACACCTCGCGCAACGTCTGCTCGGCTGACTTCGTCATAACGACGACGCTGTCGACGGACTTAATCACTTCATTGAGTACATCACGTTGATTTGGCAATGGTCTTGAGAGAACCGTGTGAAGAACCGCGATCGTGGGTACCGCTAGAAGATGAAGCAAGCGAACTACGTCGTCGCCGTCTTCGCCTCCGTAAAGACCATATTCGTGTTGGACGATGGCGACGTCGCATCTGTTGAGCGCGCGGGCGGCCGTCTCGACGGTACGCCAATCGGAACCTATTAGGTTCGCAATGATGGGGATTTTTGACGAAGAAGGCTCCTCCGCTTCATCAAGTACACGAACCAACGAGACAACGTTGCCTTTGCGCTCGAGTTCCTTCGCGAGCGCGGCGGTGAACGTCGCAAGTCCGCACACCGTGGGTGCCGCACTACTCAAGATTCCGTATGAAACCGGGCGGCCAATCACGACGCCAACCAAACATTGATCACTCGAAAAGTGACGCTGCTACTCACGGGGTCAACCCTTTGAATGGAAGAACGGTTCACGATTAACTTTCTCTGGATCGGGAAAGTCGATTCAACATGACGCGTGAGTTCATAATCATCGCGAGGACTGAAAACACGCCGACGCCGACGCCTATGGCCAATGGTCGCCTGCGGGACTTCACTTTTTTCCCAGCATCCTTGACGTGAGCGCAGTGAGCTGTATGACACGACGGTTTTGAACGGGAGAAAAACATTAACTACCTCCAAGAAAGAAGGCGTCGAGCACGAACGAGCGACAATCTTCTAGATCGTCCGACTCGAACCTGGCGTCTTAATGGCCACAAAGTCTGTGGTTACGTACGAACCTTACGCGTTAACGTCGGCAAATCGACCGCCGGAAGACAACGCGCCGTACTATTTGCTACACGCGCGACTGCGCCGATCTTCGGTTGATCACCGTATGCGGGACATCGCCGTGCGCAGGCATACCCCACGGCAAGAGAGAAGAATGATCCTGGGACCACGCGTTGAGCGCGTGTTGCGCAAAATTCTCTTCCAAACGAAGTTGTGCCGTCGCTCCAAAGAGCACGTCGTTCGCCATCTCGGGGTCCGTCGCAACGAGACCTGCAATCAACTGGTCACGTGCAATGAACGCATGTATCGCATCAGCATTCATTCGATTATTGAAATAGTTTGCACCAGCGACACTTCCGTCGAGGCGAAACATAGCGTGAAGGCAATGATCCATCAGGTCGACTGACGACAATTTATTTACAACCACGGCTCCGACAAGCGCTCCCCGCCAACGACGGTGCAATCCGAAGAGGGACTCTAAGTTCACTTGCGCTAACGACGCTGCGGGCAGGTGCCCAACGTACGCACCGTGTCGAGGATCAAGGTCAAGTGCCATCATGGTGACGGCGAAGTGAGAAGAATTCATTGAACCCGAATCGCCGTAGCCCATTTCAGCGAACTGAATCTTCGCCATCGCCGCCTTCGCTCCCCCTTTCAAGCGCGCTATACCAAAAGAGTTCGCGTCACCACACTTTAGGAAACTCGCCGAACGGTGAACGCAGTACTCACGTAATTGATCGAGCGTGGCGTGCAATTCTAAGTACTCGCCAATGTCTCGAACCTTTATGTCTTCGACCATTTCGTCAAGCGATTTCGCCAGCGAACTTGGCTCATGACTACTCGCGCACTCGTACTGTCGAAGCCGGTAGACAAAGACTCGCTCAAGTTCAGCGCGGAAACTGAGCAAGACGGGGTCCCACTCAAGATCCACATTGGCCACGTCTCGATAATGGAGTTCGTAGCAAAGATACAGCGCCAGTTGGAAGTCATCGTCGTCCAACGGATCGTTAAGGGCAATCGGCGGCGAGAGACCCACTGAATCTGACCTTGACCCAAATGTCGAAATCACGAAGTCACTTAGCGGCCCCCTCGGCCAAGGAAGCAGCGGTTGGGTCCCTTCTGGTGTCGCGTCCGTCGAACGCCGCTCCGTACGTGGTGTCGATACAGGGACCGACGAAAGGGAATTGTCGAGATGGCGTGGTTGTTGTGAGGTGAAATCGCTCCAGAGCAAGTTCCCCCAACCTGCCCTACGTTGGTGAAGCGACGTCGTGTCTTCTTCAGCCCGCATGCCCACGACGTGTGGCGTGTGCGTCTGGTAGGGACCGTTGGTTCGCCGATTAGCGGAGGAATCAGTGCCCGCAGAAGGCAACTCGTGCGGACGCTCACTATGTTCTGCCACATTCTTGGCGCGGTTCTCTTCTATGACGTCAAGTCTCCTATTCCGCTTCATGGGACGTCTCATTTCTCTTGTTGGGGAACGGTTCATTCCTTCGATGTCTGTTTATGACCTCATCGTCAATCACCTGAGTCGTAGCCACGAGAGAGTTTTCGACGGAGTCAAGTGCACCGTTCGAGAAATTTCCGAATCGATCAAGCAATGTCAGAAGCGTCGTGCGCACGCTCTCGTAGAAGGGCGCGGTTGAACCAGGGGAACTGGCCATGGTTCGCATATCAGCACTGGCAAACAACTCCGTGAAAAAACGTTCGAAGTCATCGGCGCCCTCGCCATAGTCCAGTTCAGCGTCGCTTGCGTCAATGGGCAAGACCCGTGTGACAGGTTTGACAACGACGCCCGGTTTCTTCTCGATGAACGTTCTTCGTGAGCGCGACGACATCATGATGTCTCGACCCGCACGTCGTTGGCGAGAATTGAGAGAGAAATTGTAGGAACACGATCTTTGCCGCTTTGCGACGCACGTTCTATTAATTCAACGAAATCACGAATTTTTGGTCTGAGAGTCGTGCTCCGCGCGATTGTGCGCCCGAGGGGGGCTGACCAAATGGTTGACGCTCTTAAAACTCTCAACGACAAATAATTGGGACTTCGCATCGTTCCTCGCTTCTTCGCACCTTCGTGAGGTGTTTGTGAAGGAAGCGGAGTCCGGACGTCCTGAAAAGTAGATTACCACTAAATCGGAGTAGTTCTCCAAAAAGTTTTCCTTCGAGCGACTTTCCTTTGCGTCGATACGCTGCGACAGTTCACAGCGTCACGCGCTCAGATTACGATCTCGGAGCGATCACTCGTAAACCTTCAAGATGAAGAGGTGGTCCCCGAGTTCGTTCGAGGCTGGTCGAGATCCTTTGACGTTAAGGTGCCGTCCACGATGGAGGTTGCGACAACGGTGAGACCAAGATTGTGATTTCGTGCGTGGGCGCGAAGCCTCTCGAACGCTTCATCCATCGTGCACTGCGTCGACTCGCTGACCATACCTTTCGCTTGTTCAATGATGATTCGACTGTTAAGAGCTCGGCTCAATTGATCATTAAGAGTCGTCGCATCGAGTGACGAGCGATGCTGCAAAATAGCAATCGTGGAAACGTCGGCCATGCCCTGAGCGATAATGACGTCCTCATCGTTTAAAGTCCCCATTTCGTTACGAAACAGATTCAGCGCACCAATAGTCCGCCCTCGAAGTCGCATTGGTAGACAATGAACAGAATGAAAACCCAGCTCGATCGCACGGGGCGAGAACCGTGGCCACCGTTCGTCGGGCGAAGTCAGTTCAACGTTAATAATGGGCAGTCCGTCACGCACACAATCCACGCACGGGCCTTCGTTCGCTTGGATCTGGAAGAGTTCGAGGATACGCATCGAATCACTCGACGACGCAAGGTACTGGAGCTCCCCTCCCGGCGCTGTCAGCATCACGCCGGCGGCGTTGACGTCCACGGACTTTACGGCGCGGTCGCACAGCAAGGTGAGGACGTCGATGACGTCAAAATTGTCGACGAGGTTGTCCGCCAGTTCCACGAGAGTGGCGACAAGGAGGGACTCCCGCGTCATGGCGCCCTCCTGTCCTTCGCTCGGACTTTGGCGATTTAAGGAAGCAGCCGCTCCGCTTTCATCAATACGCATATTTTACTCCTATCTTGTCCATACTCAACTTGTTTCTTCACTCCACATCGCACTTTTCGAGTCGTAGCTGGTTTGATGAGCGATTACCCTCGTGGCCAATGTCGAAATTGGTGTGTTCGTGGCAAACGCGTGCGTGCGCAACAACACGAGTGCACTACCAACGTCAGTAAAACCTTGAATAGCGAGAATGCCGGCAGCCTGGTGGATGGCGAAGTCAAACGTCGCTTCTCGCTCGAGTTCAGTCGCGAGAGCGTTGCCTGACGCCCCCGCTTGCATCGCTAAAATCGCCCGACCGATAACCGACGCCATTAAGTAGCCGTCCGACGCTTGTTCGTAGGTCAACGCGCCACGTTTGTCCCGATAGAGGCTGAGCGCGCCAAGACGAACCGCACCAATACGAACGGGAAAACCAAACACGGCGCGCGCGCCCACCGCAATTGCTTGAGGCGTGTACACCACCCAACGCGGTGTGGAACCTCGAAGAAGATCAATGTCCTCGACGGCGTCCTCGCCCCGGCAGGCGTCAGTGCACGGTCCTTCGCGCAACGTAATCTCAATGTCCATGAGTTCGGTGGCGGGACCGGTGGTGGTGCCCATGCTCGTCATGAGGTTCGAATCCGAACTGAGGGCGATGCCCGCCCCGGAAAGCTCAGTAATCTCAGCGGCAACCAAGCAAAGCGATCCTTCACTCGCGCCGCCCTTTTCGTAGCGCGCGAGGAGCGCAAATATGTCGACTAATCGATCGGTCGCCATGCGCCACGTCTTTTTTGCACGTGACACGGCTCTAGAAGGCTCGTTGAAGACGTCACGTTGTTTCTCCTAAAAACAAGTGGACGCTCAACGGGGTCTAGATTGCGCGATTCCAAGGCCCGACTTCGGACCCTACGAGCAAGTGTACTCCGACGCAACCTCCCGTACGACACACCAGTGTGATGCCACCGCGGGCAGGGACCTCGGCATCTGGAACTAGTCCTTCAGCGC
>PKZI01000196.1 GCA_003133005.1 Acidimicrobiaceae bacterium
AGCGTCGAATCGTGGCGGTCACGCTCGCCACGCTCGGCGCGTGTGCGGTCGCGAGCGACGCGCAAATGGGCACCAAAGAGCGCACGAACAGCGATACTTAGGGTATGTCTCGCGGTACGCTTCGCGTCTATCTCGGTCTTGCTCCCGGCGTGGGTAAGACCTTTCGCATGCTCGACGAGGGCTGGCGGCGTCGCGAGCGAGGCGCTGACGTGGTAATTGGCCTGGTGGAGACCCACGGTCGCAAGCTCACCGCCGCTCAGATTCGCGACATGGAGATTGTGCCGCGTAAAGCGTTCGAGTATCGAGGTACGGTCATCGAGGAGATGGACCTCGAAGCCATTTTGGCGCGGAATCCTCAAATGGTGTTGGTCGATGAGTTGGCCCACACGAATGCGCCGGGTTCTATCAATGAAAAGCGTTGGGAAGACGTCGAGGCGATTCTCGAAGCCGGGATCGATGTCATCACCACCGTCAACATTCAGCATCTCGAATCGTTGAACGACGTCGTCGAGAAGATCACCGGCATCGTGCAGCGTGAAACTGTGCCCGACACGATTGTCCGACGGGCTGAACAGATTGAACTGGTCGATATTACGCCCGAGGCGCTACGTCGACGAATGGCGCACGGCAACATATATCCTGCAGAGAAAATCGACGCTTCGCTGTCAAATTTTTTCCGTTCGGGGAACCTGACTGCACTTCGAGAGCTTTCGTTATTGTGGCTCGCGGACCGCGTCGAAGACTCGTTGAAGAAGTACCTCGACGATCACGACATCCAAGAGAGCTGGGAGACGCGCGAGCGACTCATTGTGGCGGTCACGGGCTCGGAAGGCGACGAGGCATTGTTGCGCCGCGCCGCACGCATGGCGTCGCGCACCGGCGCGGAGATTCTCGCAGTTCATGTCATTGACTCCGGTGCCCTCCAGCAACGGACCGCCGACACGACGCTCGCGCGTGAGCTCACCGTTGAATTTGAGGGAACGTTCCAAGAGATCATGGACGAGGATGTGGCGACCGCTCTCGTGTCCTTCGCCAGGTCAGAGCGCGGTACTCAGATTGTTATGGGTTCGAGTCGAAATCGTAAGTCAATCAAACGGTCGGGTACCGTCGAAAAGGTATTACGCCAAGCGCACGACTTGGATGTCCACATTATTGCCGTGGGTGGCGAGAAGCCAAAGAGAACGTGGCGACGCCGAAAGATCGGCACGTACCCGTGGCAACGTCAATTGTCGGGCATCGCCGCCGCGGGCGTGTTCCTCCCGTTGATAACTTGGGCTCTCGCGTCAGTGCGCTCGAACGTGTCGAATTCGACGGTCTTTCTCGTGTACCTCGTGGTCGTGCTCGGTGTGGCGAGTTGGGGTGGGGTAGTGGCCGGTCTCGTCGCCGCCCTCGCCGCGTCAGCGCTCGAGAATTTCTACTTCGTTCGGCCGCTGCACACCTTTCAAGTGGCGCGGCCTGACGACGTGGTCGCAATCGTGGCGTTCTTTCTGTTCGCGTTCGGATCGAATATCCTCGTCAATCTTTTTTCGCAGCGCTCCTCCGAGGCCGAACGCGCGCGCGCCGAGGCGGAGATTCTCGCTCGTGCCGCTGCCACCGTGGCAACGACGCGCGACGATTTGGTCCCCTTGCTCGACTCACTGCGCGCGGTGTTTGCGGTACCAACGGTGGCTCTTTTGGAACTGCGCGAAGGCGAGTGGATGACCGAACTCGCCAGTGGCGAGGAGTTCGATCCCGCAGAACTGAACGCGCGCTTTCCCATTGATGATGAACATGTTCTGGTGATGGCGGGAGCCAGTCTCGATAACCAAGACCGTCAATTGATTGGTGCATTCGTGGGTCGCGTCGCCGCGGGAATCGAGTCCCAGCGTCTGGCACAAGAATCGGCCGAACGTCAAGCGGCAATTGAGACTGACGAGTTACGGACCAGTCTGCTCAGGGCAGTGTCGCACGACTTACGAACGCCTCTTGCGACAATCGAGGCGAACGTCTCGTCGCTCTTGCAACCCGACGTCGTCTGGTCCGCCAGTGAACAGAATAACTTCTTACAGGCGGTCAATCGAGAAGTGCACCGTCTGACGCGACTCGTCACGAATCTGCTCGACGCTGCTCGACTCGAATCCAAGATTGTCAAGCCACGCGTCGTGGAGGTTGCTCTGGACGACCTTGTCGCAAGCGCGCTTGAGACGATTGACTCTCAAGGACGCGTCTTTGACATTGACCTCGCCGACGACGTTCCCCTCGTTGAAACCGACCCCGACCTCGCCGAACGCGTCATTGCGAACATCGTGAGCAACGCGTGTCGGTTTGGTCCCCCCGATCAACCAATTCGAATTTGCGGTGGGGCGACGAGTGAAGGCGTGGAGCTCTTAGTTATTGACCGCGGACCGGGTATTCCAGAAAAGAAACGTGTTGCGATGATGGCTTCGTTTCAGAATCTCAGCGATGAACGTTCCGGCGCGGGACTCGGACTCAGTGTCGCTTCGGAGATTATGACGTTGCTCGGCGGTGAGCTGCGTTTTGAGGACACCCCGGGCGGCGGCCTCACTGTCGCAATCGATCTCGAACGTGAAGACTGATTGTGGGTAAGCGCATACTTGTGGTCGATGACGAAGTTCAGATTCTTCGGGCGCTTCGCATAAACCTTGAAGCGCGCGGCTACGTTGTCACCACATCCCAGGGCGGCGACGAGGCGTTGCGATTCGTGCGCGACAACGAACTTGATCTAGTGATCTTGGATCTGGAACTACCTGGGACGAGCGGACTAGAAGTCCTAAAGACCATCCGTTCGAAGAGCGAGGTGCCGGTGATTATTCTTTCGGCGCGAAGTGGCGACCCAGAGAAGATGCTCGCACTCGACGAAGGCGCGAATGACTACTTGGCGAAACCCTTCGGCATGGGCGACCTCATCATGAGGGTACGTGCCCTGCTGCAGGTCAACGTG
This sequence comes from Acidimicrobiaceae bacterium, assembly GCA_003133005.1. Taxonomy (GTDB): domain Bacteria; phylum Actinomycetota; class Acidimicrobiia; order Acidimicrobiales; family RAAP-2; genus RAAP-2. The sequence goes on from PKZI01000196.1 coordinate 2,942, forward strand.
AACGACCCTTCGGGTCTTTCGACGACGGACTTTACGCTCGATTTCGTGAACTCTGTCGCGACGCGCGGAGGAGAGCCGGTTGAACTGACAACGGTGGAGTGGAAAATTCTGCACGTATTGGTGCTCTCAGGAGGTCGACTCGTCACCGATCGTCAACTTCTCAAAGAAGTCTTTGGTGACGACGAGCCCCACGACGCCGCCCATTTTCGCCATCACATCACCCAAATTCGACGCAAACTCGAACCTGAGCCTGCGCGGCCGCGCTACGTGCGCACCGAACCCGGTATTGGCTACCGATTTTACGGATCGAACGCATCGCTAGCGGGACAAGCCAAACGAGCGTAAGAGCATCCGCGTCGCGGCGTTGGTCTTCGCGTAGGTCTTGCGACGCGCGTAACGCTTCGCGTACGCGCCGGGTCCCTTAGCGGCTGCCTCGACGTTGCCCATGATCCTCGCGTCACGGTACAGCTGGGAACGAAGACTTCTTTCTCTCGTCATCACACCCCCTCGTCAGAAGTTACGCGCGTAGTTTAATTTTCCTCGAAGGCGCGTGTGTGATGGGGGACTCCTCTCTGATTGAAGTCGGGTACGTAAGAAACTTCGAGAGGCTTTGAAGTGGCGCTCGGTTGGTATGGCGAGGACGCCTTGACCTAGGGTGGCCTTCACGACACACGGGGGATTATGGAAAATCATCAAATCGTTCTTTCGAAAAGGCCAGTCGGTGCAGTGGACACATCGACGACATCGCTGCTGGCGACGCCGCGCCCCACTTGCGGCCCCGATCAGGCGCTGATCAAGGTCGCGATACTTTCCATCGACCCGACGATTCGCACGTGGATGAACGATGCACCCGGCTATCTTCCTCCCATTGCGATTGGCGACGTCATTCGATCAGGTGGCACGGGTGTCGTCGTCGAGTCAAACTCGTCACGCTACAAAGTGGGTGACATCGTCGCGGGAATTACCGGTTGGCAGGAGTGGGTGATCGCCGACGAGGGGAATCGATTCGCGGTCATTCCCCAGGGACTGGGTCTCGATCTGCCGACGGTGATGAACGTCGTGGGAACTACCGGCGTCACCGCGTATTTTGGCCTCCTCGAGGTGGGCAAGTTCACGAGCGACGATGTCGTCGTGGTGTCGGGTGCCGCGGGAGCGACCGGTTCGGTGGCCGGACAAATCGCGAAGGCGCGCGGTGCGCGCAAGGTCGTCGGAATCGCCGGCGGTGCGGAGAAGT
>PKZI01000151.1 GCA_003133005.1 Acidimicrobiaceae bacterium
GGAGTACCGCGTCAGGGACGTGCTGCGTGGTGAAATCGCGGACCGCGCCCGTCGTGCGAAGTGCGTCACGTAGTTCCACGCTGCCAACCTACGTGTTTTACTTCAGGCGTCGCGGCGGATCATCATTGTCAGACCGACACCAAAGATGACGACAGCGTAGATGACGAGCAGAAGAATGGCATTCCACGCGCCCAAATCGTTCGTCGGGGCGAACGGACTCATCATCGCGCGTCCGAGTTCGGAGGGCAGATACTTCTCGTACGAGTTCTGCCAACTGGTTGGCAAGAACGCGAAGATGATCGGAACGATGAGCAAGATCGTCACGAAGATACTGATGCACGCGGCGCTATGGCGAACGATGAGGCCGAGTGAAAAACCAATGATCGTGAGCAGTGTCAAGTAAACCCCCGCGAACACGACGGATCGCAGTACGTCGGCGTTCCCTAATGACGCAGTTGGTACGACGCCCTTGAACACCGCTTGACCCACCAAAAAGGTGGCGAAGCACACGAGTTCACTCACGACAATTATCGACAGGATAAGAACCACCAGCTTCGCGCTCACGAGTCGCGCTCGGTTCGAGACCGCCGCCAGCGTGGTTCGGATCGAACCTGACGAGTACTCGCTCGTGATGAAGAGCACCCCGATCACGCCAACGGCGAACTGCGCGAAGAGAGTTCCCGCGAGGCTCGTCGAAACCGGATCGAAAGTGAGCTTGTCGATTCCCGAAGTAGTGCTCCAGTGACTGCGTACCGCCCACGAGATGAGCCCTCCGAGTCCAAGCGTGAGGACGAAAAAGACCACAACACCCATCACCGACGAGCGAACGGAACGGAACTTGATCCATTCAGACTTTGTGACGTCCAAGAGGTTTTGGTCATTGCTCATGGGGATACGCTCCCGGCGTAGTTCCGCCGTACTCGACCGACTCTGCAGTGAGATCCATGAAGACCTCTTCGAGCGAGGCTCGTTGCGGTGTGAGTTCATGGATGACGATGTGCGCGGCAAATGCCGCTTCTCCGACTTCGTCCGAAGTGAGCCCGCTCACGCTCAGTGCGGTGTCGCTCGCAAGTTCGACGACTGCGCCCTTCGCCTTCAGTACTGTCGCTAATGCCTCACGATTCGACGCGCGTACCGTGACGGTGCCTTGCGCCGTAGCGGTGAGATCGTCGACGGAACCTTGCGTGATCAATTTGCCTCGACCGATAACGATGATCTGATCAGCGGTGAGCGCCATCTCGCTCATGAGGTGCGAACTTACGAAGACGGTTCTTCCTTCGAGGGCGAGTGAGCGGAAGAACTCGCGAATCCATCGGATACCCTCGGGGTCGAGACCGTTCACCGGTTCGTCGAACAAAAGTATTTGCGGGTCGCCCAACAGCGCTGCGGCGATGCCCAAGCGTTGGCTCATACCTAACGAAAAGCCGCCGACCTTCTTGTCGGCGACCGAATCGATGCCCGTGAACGCGAGCACTTCATCGACTCGCGAGGTCTTGATTCGATTCGAGACTGCGAGCGCCCGAAGGTGATTGCGGGCCGTTCGACCAGGATGTACCGCCTTCGCGTCCAAGAGCGCGCCAACTTCACGCAACGGGGACTTGAGATCTTCGTACCTTTTGCCATTGATGGTGACACGACCTTTGGTGGCGTGGTCGAGTCCCAGAATGATTCGCATGGTGGTTGACTTTCCCGAGCCGTTGGGTCCGAGGAAGCCGGTGACTACACCCGGTTTGACGTCAAAGTGTAAATCATCGACGGCAACAGTGTTGTCGTACTTTTTGGTGAGGTGATCAATCGTGAGCATGGGTACTGAGCAACACTACAGAGATGTGCGTGAAGTGCGATTACGCGTCATTCGTGAGTTAACTAATAACTTGCGAAGGGCGAATTTCACGCACTCGTGCGTCGCGATTGTTGACACGCAGCGCACGTACCCGAAAGAGCGACGTGGTGACGATCCAGTTGAAAACCGTACGTTTTTTGCAAATCTCGGTTAAGTGCGTCAAAGTGCGTTCCAGAAATCTCGACGGTCGACTTACACTCCTCACACGTCAAGTGTCCGTGCACCGACCCCGTGAGGTGGTACACCGCGGCGGCTTGGCCGAGGTGAGAGTGAACCACGACGTCGAGGTCCTCGAGTTCTTCGAGAATCCGGTAGATCGTCGACGGACTTACCTCAGGTCGTAGCGATTGGACCGCACTCGTGATCTCTTCGGCGGTCATGTGTCCGTTCGCGTTGACAAGGACTTCGACGACCGTGCGTTTGGCCAACGTGACGCGGTGGTTCGTGCCCCTAATCGTCGAGAGAATCTCGTCGGCGGACGCCGAAGTTTCTACCATCACACGAGACTACGGCCAGAAAGGTCGGTACCGTTCTCAGGGCTCGACCTTCGTACACTGGCTTTCATTCACCACGTAGGCGCGCCAGAATTTCCTCGGCCTGTGCCACCATTTCGTGCACTATCTGTCGCGCCGGTTCGAGTGAGTGAATCGCGCCGACGGCCTGACCGGCGGGGTAGCCCTCGCGGCGCGGGTCGACACCGGGCGTGCTCTCATCGCCACCGAGGTGGAACGTGCCGTCGTGTAACGAAACCACCAATTGCTCGGGGAACTTTTTCAACAACGTGGGCTCTTGTTCATAGAGGTCCGTCGTGTCGTTACGCAGTACCCGCATGGTCTTGCCGGAGAATGCTCGCGACACGACAGTGCCGTCTTCTTTCGAGCGCAGGATGCCTTCCTTGAAGCCGGCAACCGTGCGTGCCTCTGGTGTGGCGATAAATCGCGTGCCAAGCCATACTCCGTCGGCGCCGAGTGCGAGCGCCGCGGCGAGGCCTCGACCGTCAAAAATGCCACCTGCGGCCACGACGGGAATCAGCGAACCAACGGCGTCGACAATGAGCGGTACGAGAGGCATCGTTGCCACTGCACCGGTATGCCCCCCGGCCTCGGTGCCTTGCGCTACAACCACGTCACATCCCGCGTCCAAAGCCCGCTTCGCGTGTTCGACTTTGCCGCACATCGAGATGACCAGAACGTGGTGATCGTGGCAGATTTCAATGACGTGACGCGGGACCCCCAGTCCGGCCACGAACGTCGATGCACCTCCTTCAATTAGAAGCTCGACGTTCTGCTGGAGTGTCTCTGGGAAGGCGGTCAAGAGGTCGACCCCGAACGGTTTGTCGGTCAACGACTTCGTGGCAGCCATCTCGACCGCGAGTTGCGCACTCGACATGGTCGATGCACCGAGGCAACCGTATCCTCCAGCATTAGATACCGCGGCCACGAGTTCGTGATACGCAACGCCACCCATGCCCGCCAACATGATCGGGTGTTCAATTTTTAGTAGTTCGGTCAGTCGAGTCTTCATCACGCCCCCCAAGAACAAGTTACCGACGAGGTCACGAGCGTGTTCGAGAGCGCCCAAGCCAGCGTAGGTACGTTACGCCCACGATTCCCGCAACGGCCGACGCGAGAAGAAGACCCAGGGTGTCGGCACCGTAGGCGGCGGACCGTGATCCAAAGAGTGCGTTCGCAAAGAGGAGCGGCACCGTAAAGCCAATGGCGCACAGCGTCGCGACGCCCGCAAGCACTGGCCACGTGATGGAAGGTGCGAGCCGCCACTTAAATGCACGAGCGAACGCAACGCCACCCATAATGCCGACAATCTTGCCAACGATACGTATCGCGACGAGTCCAAAAATGACGACGAAAGTTGCCCGGTCAAAGGAGAGGCTTTGCCAACGAACCCCGCACGCGACGAGTGCGAAGAGCGGGAGCACGACGCCGTTCGAGAGTCGAGAGGTGACGTTTTCGAGGACGTTCGACGAAGGCTCTTCAAAGGTGACCAATAAGCCCGCGACCACGCCAGCGAGTGGTGGTTCAACGTTGGCCCACACGAGGCACGCCCACAGTGCGACAAGCGCGATGAGGTTCGCGCCGAGCCAGGTGGTTCGACGAGTAAGGAAATAACTGGCCACGACGACTAGCGCGAAGAGTCCGAGGCCCCAACCGCGCACGTGTGTCGCGCCCGTGACGGCAAGAACGACGACACTGAAGGCGTCATCAGCGATGGCGAGCGTGAGCAGAAAGAGGCGTACTTCCGAAGGTAGGCGACGGCCGGCAATCGCGACGACTCCCAGCGTGAATGCAATGTCCGTCGCCATGGGAACACCCCAACCTCGGCGAAGCGTGGGCGAATTAACGATAACGCCGACAAGTTCGGAGAGAAGTGCCGTAACGAGCATTCCTCCGATTGCGCCCAATATCGGTGGCATGCTCAGCGACGGGTTCTTTAAAGCACCGGTGCGAAGTTCGTGAGAGAGTTCGATGCCAACGGCGAAGAAGAACACCGCCATAAGACCATTGACCGAAATCGCGCGCAACGAGTCGAGGTTGGCGCCGTGCAAAAGAGAACTCGACCATGTGGCATCAACGATGTGGTGAAAACTGGATCTCGCGAGGACTGACCAAAGCAGGCCGGTACTCGCGCCCAGTCCAATCGAGATCGCTGCAGAGAAATCGTGGTCCAGTCCACTGAATATTTGTCGTGGAGCAGGACGTGACATTGGAATAAAGGCTAGTGAATGAAGCAGTTTTTCCGAGTCCGCTATTAGGGTGTACGGATTGTCGCCTTAGGGGTTCGGCGAGCAAAATTTGAAACGGGGTTGTCATGACTGAACAGTCAACGCGACTGGTGACCAAACGCGAGTTCTATTTGATTTTTGGCGCCCTGATGCTTGGAATGCTGTTGGCGGCGCTTGACAGTACGATCGTTTCTACCGCGCTACCGACGATCGTCGGTGATTTGCACGGGGCGAATCACCTCTCGTGGGTCGTCGTGGCCTACCTTTTGGCCTCGACTGTCAGCACGCCGTTATGGGGCAAGCTCGGCGACCAATACGGCCGAAAAGTCTTCTTTCAGTCGGCGATAGTGATATTTCTCGTCGGCAGCATGCTGTGTGGACTCGCCGGGAACATGATGATGCTCATTCTCTTTCGGGCCCTGCAAGGTCTCGGTGGTGGAGGATTGATGGT
>PKZI01000182.1 GCA_003133005.1 Acidimicrobiaceae bacterium
GATTATGAGATGTCCGGCAAGGATTTGATTGATTCGGTGAAGTTGTCCACGCGGATTTGCACTATCCTCGGCGCGAAGCCGCCGATCAATTATACGTACGAGCTGTTTCTGGATGATCGCGGCCAAAAGATCAGCAAGAGCAAGGGCAATGGGCTGTCGGTGGAGGAGTGGCTGCGCTATGCGCCGCTTCGCCCGCGTACGACGGTCTTACCGTGAGTGAATTGGCGGTTGTGTCGCTGCGCTACGTAACGCACCGACGTTGGTTTCTCATCACGACCCAGACGAATGGCGCGGCGCTGAATGTGACGGCACACGGCAACGTCGCGGTGCAGGGCTTTGAGTTGCTACACCATGGTCGACTGGACCTCTCGGGCGCCGACGTTGAGCTCTCGGCACGATTTGTCGACCAAATAAAAGGCATGGCCACAACCAATGAGACAAGCCACGTCTCTGTTCACGTGCGATCGCTTCCTCAGGTGGCAGGCACCCTGATGACCTTGCGCATGAACAGTCAAACTCCCGAAGGCTGGAGAGAGAACGGTGGACTTCTTCGAGAACTGGTGGGGCTTGCGGTAGGCGCTGACAATGTGGGTGTGCTGGAGCGCTGGAACTACCTACGAAGTGAAACAGAGGTAGTGCGTGTCTTTCGCGTCAGCGACTTTAGCGGTGCGTCAGTCCAGAGGGCGCTGCTCGAAAAATTACAACAGAGTGCGCACCATCCTGAAATCGCTTTCCATTTGGACGTGCTACCAAGTTCGAAGGCGCACCGAGTTGCCTCGCGGGCTGTTCACCAATTGAGCAGTGACGCTGCCGCGTCCAGTGCAGTGGGTTTTCGGCGCAGCGCGCGCTCGAAGCGAACTCTTCGCCGCCTCAACGAGCGTGAGGAGTTGGTCGCGAACGGCGACGCGCTGCTTCGAATTGGCGTCTTTGTTATCGTGCGCGCAGCGTCGCGAGCATTGCTTCGCGCGGCTTCAGCGGACGTGATTCGAAGTGCCGAAGACTCTGGTCTTCGCCTACATCGGGGTGTGGGTCGACAAGTTCTTTGGTATTGCTTTCAGTTGCCGGGAGGTCCGGGCTGGTGAGAAGAGCCTGGACTCATTGGGCAACGTCGCGTGATATTTCATCGCTGCGCCTTCCCGCGCACGACGCGGGAAGCGGCTTGGTGGGTAGGCCTTTGGGTCAGTCGTTGAGGGGTCACCACTTCGTTTTCGATCCCTTTGACGCGTACGAGGCGGGCCTGGTGTCGAATCCCAACATGATTGTGGCCGGTTCCATTGGCGCGGGGAAAAGCACGCTCGTGAAAATGTTGGTAGATCGAGCCCTCGTGCGAGGACGACGCGTCGTGGTGGTTGATCCAAAGGGTGAATACGGCGCGCTCGCGCAAAGCTTTGGGGTGCGCTCGTTATCGCTGGGGAGAGATGGCTGGTGTAACCCCTTTCCCGCCAACGATCGTGAAAGTCGTGACTTCCTTCGCGCCTTGGTCGCCACGGCGCAGGGTTCGCCGCTGAGCGCTGAGCAGCACTACGAGATCGACGAAGCGTTCGAGCGGTTGACATCACCGCGACCGCAGCGACTCCTTCGCGCGATGTTCAACGATCTGGAAGCAACGATTGCCTTCGACGCACCTTCAACGCAGCGCGGTCTCGCCCTCATCCTTTATCGATTCGTGCACGGTGACTTGGCGGGTCTGTTTGACGGCGAAGGTGATCCACTCGTTTTCGAGGGACGACTCGTCGTACTGGACCTGTCGGCGCAATGGTCGTCAGAGTCGATGCCGGTCGCGGCACTGAGCGCAGTGGGCGCCGCACAGCAAGTGGTCGCTCGAGACGGAAGCCTCGGTTACTTGGTGCTCGATGAGGCGTGGGCGTTGTTGTCGGATTCGAATGCCCTTCGTTGGCTGCAGGGGTCGTGGAAACTCGCACGCTCCAGGGGACTCAGCCACGTCCTCGTTCTGCATCGATGGAGCGACGTCGCCGCGGCCGGCAATGAAGGCAGCGCGCAACGCGAACGTGCGCAGGGTCTCTTGCGCGAGTGCGAGACCTCCTGGCTCTTTCGACAGCCGGCCGACGAAGCGAGAGAAATGGCCGTTGCTTTGGGACTACACGTTCGCGAGGAACAATATCTCGTGGCACTGCCCAAAGGTGCGGCACTAGTGCGATATGGGGCGCACCGCTCGATCGTTCGCTTCGTGCCCGATCAACGTGACGTGACGTTCATTGATACCGACGCGGCGATGAGAGAAGCGCAAGCATGAACGACCGTCCCCCGCTGGGGCGACGCGATTGGCATTCGCTCGGCGTTGGTCCCACCGTTCGGTTGGCGAAGAAAAGCTCCCTCTTGATTGTGGGACCAACGCAGTCAGGCAAGACGTCGTCGCTGGTGGTGCCCGCGATCTTGAGTTGGAACGGAGCAGTCGTGGTGACGAGCGTCAAGAATGACGTGATCGCTGCGACACAACCGTGGCGCTCGTCACTCGGCGTCGTTGAACTCTTGCAACCGGGACGAGAGGGGGGACTGACCTGGGATCCGCTCGAGGGCGTAACGACGCTGCGCCACGCCCTTCGGGTGGCGCGCGACATGACGACGGGATCGACCAGGGGCGACACGGACTTTTGGAATTCGCTGGCAACCAAGCTCGTGGCTTCGCTGATGATGTTGGCGACGGAGAATTCGACGGACATCTTCGAAGTGGCGCTCGCGGTGGAGCAACGTTCGTTTGATAAATGGCTCGCGAACGCGCCCACGAGCGAGGCGAGCAACATCGTGCGATCGTTTCTCGACCATGACTCGCGAACCTTAGACGGAGTGCTCACGACGGCCGAGACCATGATGTTGCCGTGGCGCTTTCGCCAGCCCCTCGCGTCAGTTCGAAACGTCCTTCGCGGTGCGAACACTCTCTACCTCTGCAGTCCCCGTGGTGAGCATGCGCATTACGAGTCACTCTTTCGCGGGGCGCTTCGCACGATCCTCGAGGAGCAACAGCGGCTCTTTGACGAAGGTGCTCAGGCCACGCTGCTAATGGTGCTTGACGAAGCGGCGACGGTCGGATCGCTGGACGAGTTGGATCAAATGGCGGCCACGGTATCAGGACTCGACGTGACGCTCGTGACGGTTGTGCAGGATTTCTCCCAATTAAACGCACGTTGGGGAGCGCGCGCCGCCACGATTGTAAATAATCACTCGACTCGCCTGGTGATCGCTGGTCTGGCCGACGCCACCGTCGCGAAGTACTTGCCTGAACTGGTCGAGGCGCCAAGGGAAGGCAACGTGCTTTCCATTCGACGTCGAGTACGCGGGACCGCACAGGTAATCACGGGGAGCATGCCCGTATTCGTCATTCGGTTGCGGCCTTGGTGGCGTCGTCGGTTGTTGCGCCGTCGAGGAACCCGTGACTAAGTACGATTTATCGATGGTGACCTCGACATTGCCACTGGTCGATGAGATCCTCGCGATTGATATTGGAGCGACGAATATCAAATTCTGTCGCGTCGATGCGCAAGGAGAGATGCTGGAGTCCGTTCGCCGTCGACCAACGCCGTATCCGTGTCCTCCCGAGAGGCTCGTTGAAGTGTTGAGCGAACGGATACTTCAAGGTGAAGCAACGAAGATCGGGGTCGGATTTCCAGGAGAGTTCGAGAGTGGTCACGTCGTGCGACCAGGAAACCTTTCACGTCCCGGTGGATTCGCGACCGAGGTTGATCCAGATCTCGAGGCGCAGTGGCGCGGCTTTGCGCTCGAAGACGTCTTGCGAGAGAGAACCAATCGTGACGTGCGCGTCGTCAACGACGCGACGCTCGCCGCGCTCGGCTGCATTGAGGGTGAAGGCGTCGAGGTCGTCTTGACGCTCGGAACCGGGCTCGGACTCGCGTTGAGTGTCGACGGAGAGATGAGAAAAGTCCGTGACGTCGGTGCGGAGATTTTCCGTGATCATCTTTCATACGACCAAGTTCTGGGAGAGCGCGCCCGAGCGACTGACGAGCAAGAATGGTTCCACTCAGTCGATGAAGTGATTCAGAAATTCGCCCAGGAGTTTGGTGCACGGACAATTCATCTGGCGGGAGGTAATGCGCGTCGAGTGGACCCTTTGAAGTTCTCCTCGTCCTCGTACCGAATAGTCATAAACGGCAATCAGGCGCCGCTACGGGGCGCCGCCAGCCTCTTTTCGTCAGCCGCCAAGTCCACGGCGCACTGAACGAGCACTTGCGCGACGCTCGCACACGACAAGTCGTCGACACTGAAGTCTGGACTGTGGTGCATGCCGCTCGAACCGTCGCTCTTTGCACCTCCCACAAACATGTAGCACCCGGGGATTCTATTTAAGAACTCCGCCACATCGTCGCTCGGCGACGTGGGCGGGAAACTCAACACGTTCGCGCTACCGACCACCTTTGACGCACTCTCTACGACGCGTCCAGTGACATCGTGATCGTTCGTGACTGCGGGAGTCCCTTCTCCTAATTCGAGCGAACAGTTCACCACGAACTTCTCACTCACCTCACGTAGGAGTGTGTCGAGCCTCGCTAACGCCTCAACTTGCTGATCGGGCGTGAACGTTCGAAGGGTTCCTTTTAGAAGCGCGCTGCGCGGTACGACGTTGTTGGCGGTGCCCGCGTGGATGACACCCGCCGAACAGGCGCAGTTCGTCCCTTCGAAACTGAGGCCCTGCACCACGTCGCCGAGTCGCGGCGCCAATTCACTTATGGCGAGCACTACGTTGCCTTCGACGCTCGCCATCGCGCCGTGGCCACCCTTTCCCGCGACGTGTACCGTCAGTGCGCGGGCTTCGCTCATGAGAGTTCCTGGTCGAGTCCCGACCAGACCGAGCGGTGCGAGCGATGTCACGTGCGCACCCAGGAGAAAGTCGACAGGGTGATCGTTTAGAACGCCGCCGTCAATCATTGCTCGTGCTCCGCCGAGTCCTTCTTCAGCCGGTTGGAAGAGGAGTGTGAATTCACCGTGTAATTGATCACGACGTCGACTCAAGATATCGGCCAACCCGAGGAGGGCGGCGGTGTGGACGTCGTGACCACAGGCGTGCATCAGCCCTTCGTTGACGGAGGCGAACGGCGATTGGTTCTCCTCGAGCACGGGGAGCCCGTCAATGTCGGCACGAATCATGACGCGATTACCGGGCCGACCTCCTTTCAAGACGGCGACTGCACCGGTCGCCGTCGGGCATTCGGCGAGGTCCCAGCCGAGAGTGACGAGGCGATCTCGGATGACCTTGGTCGTGCGGTACTCGTCAAAGGCGAGTTCCGGGTGCGCGTGCAGATCGTGGCGAAGGTCAATCATCTCGTCGGTGGCACTGAGAAGAAGTTCGGGCAGTTCGTCGCTGAATTCTTTCGCCATACGAGCATGGTACTGACGCACGTGGTGGCACAAAGAGACGTCGGCTAGGATTGTTCTCCATCATCAATGCGGCTGTAGCTCAGCGGATTA
>PKZI01000010.1 GCA_003133005.1 Acidimicrobiaceae bacterium
GCAGTAGACCTTGCCGTTGACCGTACAGCCGGCGAGAGTCCCTTTGGCGTAGCCGCCGAGGACCGTCTTGGACACTGTGCCGTTGTTGAGCACCGCTGGATAGTTGAACTGTGGACTCGCCAACGACGCGGCGTCGTTGTTCTCCTCGCTAAAGACAATGTCCGGCCAACCGTTGCCAACTCGGTTGTCAAGGGCGATCTTTGACTGGAGTACTCCTGAACCATTGGCGTTGCCGTTGTACGTCACCATGTCGATCTTCACGCCTGGGTGGGACTTCTCGTACGCCTTGACCTGCGGCACACGTGTCGAGTCAACCCAGATGGAAATCGTTGGCTTTTTGGCAGCCGCTGCAGTAGCGGCAGACGAAAACCCAAAGGTCGCGACGGCCAAGGTAGATGCGAGAATCGCAACCACCGAGGTTCGTGCCCCTAGGCGTAATCGTCTGCGCCCCCCCTTACTACTTATCGGTGAACTCATGCTTTTTGTTCCCTTTCTGTCTGTTTACTTTTTGATGTTGCGTGATCGAATTGCATCGCGGCACTTCCCTCTTTCTCACTACGGCACGACCGTCGACGAAAGGTCGACGACGTACTGTTCCAGTTCGGCCGGATAGTGGGGACCCACCGGTAAGCCGACTCCTGGACCTGTTGGCGCCGCGACGATTCCTCGTGCGTTGATGCCGGATTCTCGCCGAACTGGATTCGATGTCACGAGGGACTCGTAGTACGTGCAGTTCGAAATCGCCATGCAGAGATGGCGCGCGTAAATTGTGTTGCCGTGTGGCTCTGCTCGCAGTCGATAGGCGTCCGCGAGGTGCGCAATGCGCATGGCGCCAGTGAAACCACCGCGCAGTTCGGTGCTCGTGCGCACGAACGTCGCGCAGCCACTTTGAATGAAGTCGGCGGTATTCATGTGCACGCCGTCGGAGGTTTCGCCGACGTTGAGCGGCACGCGCACGCGTTCCGCGAGCCACTTGTACGCCGTGACGCTGAATTCGCGTATTGGTTCTTCGTACCAGAGGTAATTCGCTTCTGCGAGCGCGTCGCCCAGGTACACCGCGTCGGCGAGGTCGAAGCCCGCCGAGCCGTCGTACATCAGTGGAACGTCGGGACCCACGTGTTCGCGTAGCGCGAGACAGAGCGAGGCGTCGCGTCGTGCATCGCCCCACGCGTGCAGCTTGATAGCGGGGTAACCCAACTCGAGGGACTGGGTCACGACGTCCAAGAACTCTTCTTGCGTGGGGAACGTCGAGGTGGACGCGTACGCCTCGATCTCGCGACGAAATCCGCCAAGAACCTCCCAGGTGGGCGCACCGTAGAGCCGTCCAGCCAAGTCCCACAATGCGGTGTCGATCAAGCCCAGAATATTGATGGGAAATTCCATCACGCGATCGAGTTCCCACATTCGGTGCCAGAGCTGCTCGCGCTGCAGTGGGTCGGCGCCGAGCAATTCCTCTCGTAGGACTCGGTCCAGCAGATCTTGGACGACGACACCGCTGCCGGGACGTGGGGCGATTGCGACGCCCTCGACACCTTCGTCCGTCGTGATACGCAAGACTGAAACCAGACTGTCGCCGGAACTTCCAGGGAGTCCCGAGCGCCACGCGAAGGGAGGGTTCGCGCCAGGAGAGACGACGGCGAAACTCTCAACGTTGGTAATTTTCACAGTCCCCCTAATACGCCAATCGAACCTACGTCGACAGCGGAGTGTCCCCCTCGCTGTACGACCAACGCATAATTCATATCACAACATTCGTATGATAACATATGAATGTTGTGCTGCTGGAAGGGCCATAACCGAGGGCTTTCGTGGCTCGAAAGTAATATGTATAAGGAGAAATGACCGTCGATTCATTTCTCGGCCCGGAGGTTGCGTGACGGATATCGGTGAATTGCCCTTAAAAACGGCATCAAGTCTGACCTCACTCGTTGCGAATCCCGCGCCGCCCCGGCCCACCAGTTTGGGCGTCGCAGTACTTCAGACGCTGATTGACAACATCGTGGGGGGCGAACTCGCGCCAGGATCCACGCTCCCTACGAACCCTGAACTTTGCGTTGCATTCGGCGTCAGTCGAACGGTCGTGCGAGAGTCGCTCAAATTACTGGAAGAAAAAGGTCTGATCCGAGTTCGCCAAGGGCAAGGAACGACGGTGGCGCCCACGAGTCAGTGGAACCTACTCGATCCGCTCGTCCTCGAAGCGGCGGTGCGCTATGACGAGAAGTTAGAAATCATCGACGACCTGGTCGACGTGCGGGTGGGTCTGGAGAGCTTGATGGCTCGCCGCACGGCACAAAAGATTAACGACCAGCAATTAGCCGAACTGCGCGACTCCCTCGCCGTCCTTGAATCCCTACTTGACCAACCCGATGAGTATCTTCTTGCGGACATTGAATACCACGACGTCATACTTCGAAGTTCGGGTAATCGACTTGGCCGTTCAATCATTCGAACCGTCCACCCTTACGCCCGCGCGAGTGCCCGCTACAACCCCCATATGCGACTCGCGGAAATAGCAATGTCGCACGAGGGCCATCTCAAGATCTTCGAGACCATTTCGTCGCACGACGAGGATGGCGCGTTTATTGCGATGCACGATCACATCACGAGTGGTTGGATGCGACGGAAATTGACTCTCGGCAAGGATTGACGGTCGCAGGCACCGAGTCCGTAGATCATCGGTGCGGTGCCATCACTGACGAGCAATAACGAAGATTCCCCGCAGATACGCCATATTCTTGGTGCATCAATCGCCACGCACTTCGTTTGACTGCTCTCAAGATCGGCAGCCTTTGATGATGACTTCAGAGGCGGTCGACACGATGACGTGGCGACGTCGAGGCCAGTTCTGGCGCTCGCCCACGGACCAGCCAAAGTGGGCACGACCCTCGTTGCTCGCGGTCGCCGCGTTCGCACTGTTTCTCTACTCGTATCGAACCGCGCCATATCTGGAGACGTACTACGCAGCCGCAGTGCGTAGCATGTCGATGAATTGGCACAACTTTTTCTTTGGAGCCTTCGACCCCGACGCCACAATTACACTCGACAAACTGCCGGGTGCCTTTTGGATTCAAGCACTATTCGTTCGGGTACTCGGTCTTCATCTCTGGGTGATCGCTGCGCCTCAGATCATCGAGGGCGTCCTCTCGGTCTTGGTGTTTTTTCGCATCGTGCGACGTCTTCTTGGGGCGCACGCCGCGATTGTCGCCGCACTCGTACTGGCTCTTTCGCCAGCGAACGTCGCACTCAATCGAGGCAACATCTCAGACACCTTGATGGTGCTTTGTCTCCTGCTCGCACTCGACGCGGCGATCAGTATCGTCGAGACGAACTCGAAGTGGTGGATCGTCGTTGCGGGCGCATGGGTTGGCGTGGCCTTCCAAGCGAAGATGCTCGAGGCGTGGCTCGTACTGCCCGCCCTTTGGCTTTTGGTCCTCACTCTTTCGACGCGGTCATGGAAAAGAGTCTTCGCACACATCGCGGCAATCACCGTCGTTGCGGTACTCGTATCGATCAGTTGGATGACCGTCGTGTCGTTCATTCCCTCCACTTCGCGGCCGTACGTGGACGGCAGTTCCAACGATTCGGTCTTTCATCAGGTCTTTGTCTATAACGGCGTGAATCGAGTGGGCACGCTTTCACCCAACCAAGTGCTCACCCAGACATTGGGACTGCGCCTTTCGGCACCGCCCGCGCCCTCGGTGGAACGCCTCTTTCGCGGGTCCTTGGCGCGCGATGGTGGCTGGTTGTTACCCGCCGCCGTCCTTACCTTGCTGGGGGGACTCGTCGCGACGCGTCGTCGAGCGCGCGGCGACCCGTGGCGAAGTTCCTTCGTGCTCTGGGGGGCGTGGCTCCTGGTCTTGGGTGTCTCCTTCAGTTCGGGTTCGAGTCTCAATTCGTATTATTTGGCCGCACTCTCGCCCGCCGTCGCGGGCATCATTGCCACGGGTGCGCTTCTGGCGTGGCACCACCGCGATGCGCTCGTGGTGCGAGTCCTCGCGTTGGTAGTGATGTTGGTCACGGTCATCTTCGGAGTGCTGCTCGTGCCCGTGAAGGGCATAGACGTTGGCGTGTGGATTGCACCGCTGGCTATCGCCTTCGCGACTGTCAGCGCAGTGGCGGTGGTGGTCATTGCGTGGCGGTCGCGAGTTGCGAGCGCACGAGCGAGTGCGTTGGTGGGCGCGGGTGTTCTTTGCGCCACGCTCGTGTTACCGACCGTCGCGTCGCTCACGCTTGTGACCAGTGGCCTCGGGGTGTTTGATACGCCATTCGAAGCCACTGGCACCGCGCAAGCCTTGAACAACCTTTTTGGTACGGCGTCGACCGAAGCAGTGCTTCCGAGTCTTGAGTTCGCCCAAAACGGGGCGCCCTATCTCATGGCGACGCAATCTTCTGCCGTAGCCGCACCTTTCATTTTCGAGACGGGTCAAGAAGTCCTGCCCATTGGTGGTTTCACGGGCGTGATCGCGTCACCGACGCTGAAACGCCTTCGAAACTTGATTGACGAAGGAGCGTTCCATCTCGTCCTCGCGGATCCGCATAGCCATGATTCTCGGTTCGTGTGGATAGCGCAACACTGCAATCAATTACCCGCGCCTTCGGGACAGCAGTCAACCGCTATTTCATTAACGGTCTACTACTGTCGCCCCGGCGACTGAGACACTCGCGGCGACGACTGCTAGTTGAACGTCAACCGGAACACCGGGTGGTTTGGCGCAATCCTCTCGAGGTCGTTCTGCGGCGAGTTCGCGCTTACCCCGTCGAAGAATATTCCTACCTCGGCTTTCCATCGTTTGAGGTAGGCCCGGAGGATTTCGGTCTTCTCTGCGTCACTTAGTTCTGTCGCGTCGAAGGATTGTACTTTTCTGCCAACTCGGAGTTCGCCATTTTTTTGGAAGCGAAGGTTCTTGACCCACTGGGTCTCTCCTCGCGGCGCCACGAGGTAGTTCTGGTCATCGACGGCCAGCAGGTTGACCGGATTCGAACGTAGTTCACCACTTACCCGACCGCGTACGTAAAGGGTACGCGATCCCCACACGCTGATTCCGATACTCGTAAGGGCCTGCACGAAATTGTTGAAGACGTATTTCGTGAACCAGCCAGGTTTGACGTAGCGAGCCTCGTTCGCGTTGTTTGATGAGCTCACGACTTCCTCCTGGTTTCGTCCTTTGCGCTGGTTTCGATTCACGCACGAGGTTACCTAGGGACGCGAAACCGGCGATCGGATTTTTTCTTTACGTCGACCGCGAGGTCGCTCCGTGTGAAAAATTAAAGTGACGTGAGCGCCGCAATGACCTCAGCTGGCTCGGTGCGCACGCGCCAGTCCGCATTGACCGAAGCGAAGCGCACGACGCCGTCGCGGTCAATCACGAACGTTGACGGTACTGGCAACGACCGACGACCATCGGCGTTCTGTAGTGCGGGATCGTTTTGAAACACGTTGACGTGGAGGTCTTCTAGCTCACCGGTCATCTCGAAGCGAACCTTGAAGGATTCGCTCACCGACTGATCGAGATCACTCAGCACGGCAAACGCAAGCTCGTTCTTTTCACTCAAGGTCAATCCGTGGTCGGGTGCCTGTGGGCTGATCGCCACGAGTGTCGCGCCCGTCGCCGTGATTTCGGGCAGGGCCTGTTGCAGTGCGCGAAGTTGCATATTGCAATAAGGGCACCATTCACCTCGATAGAACGTCACGACGACGGGACCGTTCGCGAGCAACTCGCTCAGGACAATCCGCTCCCCGCGCGCGTCGAGTAAGGAAAAGTCGGGTGCGCTTTCGCCAACGCTCAGACCAGGCGCAGCGCCCGATTTCCTCACTTCTTCGATCCCCGCATCCATGCGAGTGCCGATTGCCGGGGGGATCTGGGCCGTGAATGCGTCGAGTTGTGGGGTGAGGGCTTCCATTGTTGCTCCTTAGAATGGACCGAAGAGTCCATAATGGCAGGACTAGAGTGGACTGTCAAGTCCAATAATGGAGGACGCGATGCTGGAAGTCGATGAAGGAAGTCAGCGCTCATTGACGGCGAAGGGTCGCGCCACGCGCCAGCGAATTATCGAGGTGGCGTCAGATCTGATGGTGGTGCGCGGCGTCGCGGCGGTGACTCTCGACGAAGTGGGCCTTGCTACGTCAACGAGCAAGTCACAGATGTACCACTACTTCGCGAGCAAGGACGATCTCGTGAGCTGCGTGGTGACCTACGTGCGCGATCAGATCCTCGCCTCGCACGCGCGCATGCTCGTCGAGGTCACGTCAATCGATGACGTGCAACGTTGGGCGCACGCAATCATTGAGTTTCAGCGGTACTCGCCTCAGTTGTCCGGTTGTCCTTTGGGAACCTTGGCGAGCGAACTCGTCAATGAGTCCGGTTCCGAACACCTCGGTATTCGCGAGTCCTTTTACTCCTGGGAGTCGCTTCTTGAGGACGCACTGCGACGACTACGCGACGCCGGCGAGTTGCGGGCTGACGCTAATCCGTATCGATTGGCGATGGCCACCTTGGCCTCACTTCAAGGAGGCCTCTTGATGTCGAAGGTACTCCAAAGTGTCACTCCACTCACCGTCGCGCTTGACGCAGCGGTGAGCTATTTGCGGACATTTTCAGGGGACTGAGAGCCCGAACGCAGTTATGTGCCTCACTGCGGTTGCGAACCGCGATGACTTCGCGACTGCGTCGCTCAAACTCCGTCGATAGTCGATCAGCTCACTCGGTTCGAATCGCGTCGATAGACAATGACGGCGAGGCGTGACATCACGACGGTCCATACCCCAATGACAATCCAGGACTGCGCCGGGGGCCAACCGCTCGGACTCAACACCGATTGCGACGCTTGGACGAGCCAGTACGACGGGATGTCTTTGACGACCTTCAACATGAATCCCGATTGGAATATCGGTCCGAATGATCCACCAAGCAATGCGAAGAGTGACGTGACACCCCCGAGGGCCGGCCCGAGCGAGTCAACCTTCATGAGGTGACCAAGCAGGATCCCAATGACGACAAAGGGAATCAGACCGACGAGCAACAAGGCCACCAGTTTCAACCACTCAGGACCAGAAAGATGGACGCCCAAAATTGTCCCCGCCACACCAAGGGCAAGCACCGTAAACAGCGCCATCATGTAGCCGCACACGATTTTGGCGGCGAAGTAGTTGCGCGTGGAGAGAGGCGTGATCTTCAACTGGCGCGTCCAACCAATCTGGCGTTCAGCGGCGATGCGCGCACCGCTCGAGAGCGTGGCGGTCATAGACCCCCACGACGCCATCGCCGTCATGTAATACAGAGGGAAATGGATTCCCTCGACGATCACCATCTTGTTCGGTCCGGCGATAGCGAAGAAGAGCACAAGTGGGAATATCAGCGAGAAGACGAGGAATCGCCGATTGCGCAATGTTCGAAGAATTTCGAACTTCAAGTACGTGAAATTCATCGTTCGAAACCCGGTCCGTCGAGCTCTGGGTTGGCATCATCAGTTCCACTGACCGCGCTGTCCTCGTTGTCGGCGGTGAGGACGAGAAAGGCTTCTTCGAGGCCAACACCGTGTACTTCGAAGTCGCGCGCAGCGGGATAGCGGGTCAGTAATTCGCGCAGCACGCGATCAGACGTCGCCGAGTCGCTGCACGACAGTGTGATGCCTTCTCCCTGGCGCTCCGCTTTCGCGACACCCTCAATGGTCATCAGCTCTTCTGCACTTACCTCGCTCAAAGTTGCTCGGATGACTCGGCCGCCTACTTTGGCTTTGATCTCCGTGGGCGGACCGTCCGCGACGACACGGCCTCGCGCCATAAGCACGATCCGGTCGGCGTACGCGTCGGCTTCTTCGAGGTAGTGGGTCGCAAAGATTACGGTCTTGCCGCCTGCCACGACCGAACGCATGATGTTCCAGAAATCGCGCCGTCCTTCCACGTCGATGGCGGCCGTTGGTTCATCGAGTACCAGAAGGTCGGGATCGGCAACAAGGGCGACGGCAAATCGAACTCGCTGGGTCTGTCCACCGGAAAGTTTTGTCGTTGATCGAGTGGCGATCTCGGCGGTGCCGGTCATTTCTAAGACGTGGTCGACGTCCAGCGGATGGGGATAGAGCGAGGCCACCATAGTTATCAGTTCTCGCACGTTCAGATACTGCGGGGGAGAGCCCGTCTGGAGCATGCCCCCCACGTGCCCGGCGAGTACTGCATTAGCGGGCGTGGTTCCAAAAAGTGTGACCGTACCCTTGTCGGGTCGAGAGAGGCCGAGAATCATGTCGATGGTGGTGGTCTTGCCCGCACCGTTCGGACCGAGTAGCGCCACAATCTCGCCGGTCTCAATCGTCAAGCTGACGTCACGCACGGCGGCGACTGAACCGAAGGACTTGGAGAGATGGTCGACAACGATTCCGTGTGGGCGTCGCGTTGTCTCATTCATTGGGAGGCTCGCGTCGTACGAAGGTCGACCAAACGCACCAATCGTCGAAATCGGCACGATTCGGAGGTGAAGGTTGATTGCTGCAGAAAATGAACCTCGGTTGACGCTGTCAATGTCGTCTTCAAGGCGCGATGGCCAACATTGAGTATTCGAACAATGCGCTTCACGATTTCTGAGGATAGACGGCAACGACGGGCAAGGCGAAGAGAAGTTCGAGCCACACGAGATTGACGGGAAATTACGGTATGGGACCTACCCGTGAGATGCAAAGAACTCCTTGGTGGCGTGCGCAACTCCGTTGGCGAGTCTCGGCGCCGAAGTGGGGTAGTCCTTGGGACGAAAGTGGAGTTCTCTCAAAATGTTGGGTAAATTTCGATTTCCTTTGGTCGCCTCGGCTCACTTCTCGTGGGACACAAGAGTTGTCGAGGCGACGACGTGCTCTACGATGTTCAGTACATAGGTAATTCCAGAGGCATTTTTTGTGTCGCGTTGGTCGCGGTGACAAAGCCCGTTACGTCTTTGCGCGTCCAATTAGTGAAGGAGTGGTTGATGACTACCGAACTACCGGAGAGTCATGCGGATCTCCTCGAACGACCGCTCTTCGCCCACTTGGCAACCATCCGCCCCGACGGCAGTCCACAAAGCAGTGTTATGTGGTTCGATTGGGACGGACGTCGAGTCCGTTTTTCTCATACCAGCACGCGCCAAAAGTACCGCAATCTTCTCGCTGACGGTCGCGTGTCGTTCCATGTCCAGGATCCTGAAAACGCTTACCGGACCCTAGAGGTCCGTGGTCGAGTTGAATCGATGGATCCCGACCTCGACGCCACGTTCTACCGAAGTCTCCAGCAGCGGTACGGATCGAACGTGCCCGTGCTCGACGCGGATGTCCGTGTCGTGATCGTCGTCGAACCTACCAACTTCGTTGCCGTATTCGGCGGTCTGACCAAAGTCGAAACGGACGCGCTCACAGCACTATTGGAACAACTCGATGAAGGTGTTTGAGGTGTCGGTTCTTTGAGTCGACGAAGAGTCGCGCTCTACAAAAAGGACAACTCTTCTACGAACTAGGGCATCTTTTGAACAGTCTTCGTGAAATTGACGAAGAGTGACGGTTTCGTTCGGTTAGAACGAACCAGCATTTCGTCGAGCGATTGTTGGATTGTGAATCGCGCCAGCGCGTCGTTCGCCGCTTTTTCGGCAACGTCGTAGATATCTGAAAGAACCGGCCCGATGCTTAAACCGATTGGACAGTTCACTGAAGGCGCAGAACTGTGTAATGCAAATGGAGAACCTTCGCCAAGGGCGTTCTTTACTTCAAGAAGCGTTATATCTGCGGCCGGTCGCGAGAGCGTCCACCCCGCCGGCGTGCCGCGGTGTGACACGACGAGTTCCGCCTCTCGAAGCTCGCTAAGTAGGCGACGTATGACGACGGGATTCGTTCGAACACTTGCGGCGATGCTCGCTGAAGTCGCTGGACCTCCACCAATTTCGGAGTAGAGACCAATCCACGCGAGGGCGTGCACCGCTATCGTCAGCCGGCTGTTCGCGCTCAATCTGTCACTTCCTCGGGAGTGACGCGGGTGCGCCCTTGATCTGCTTCGCCGCGCCCCATAATGAACCAGGGTTGGCCCGACGGGGGTGGCGTCTAAGGACGGACTCGTAGAGTTCGAGTGCGGTCGACGTGATGCGTTCTGCTTCGATGAAGTCCTTGAGATATTGAATCGAGTCGTCAATCGTTGCCGGGTCATCTGCACGGTCAGGATATTTATGTCCGGCGACAACGTGAATCGGGTCTAGTGATTTCACCATCTCGAGTGAAGCAATCCATTCCATCCGTGATTCGCGAGTCGATTCGGCCAAATACATGTGCGTCTCGTTGTAGACAACGTCGCCGGCAACGACGAGACTGATGTCCGGCACCCAGAGGAAGGTCGTGCCTTCGGTGTCGGTATGGCCTGCCTGCACAATTTGTAATGCATGACCCTCAAGTTCGAAATGGTCGTCCTCGATAATCTCGGGCAGCACCGGAACCGGAATTTGGCCGGGAAACAGACGTCCCCAAAAACCGTCACGGTATTCCTCGCGCGCCTGGATTTGGGACTCGGCGAAGGTGCCGGAGGTCCCAATTGCCCGCGCCGAGGGGAATGCCTCGAGTAGTTGACCGATCCCGTAGACGTGGTCACCGTGCCCGTGGGTGAGGTACACGTGAGTGAGGCGGCGGTTGTGTTCCTTGACCCATTCGATGAGCGCTTCGTTCTGGGCAACCGTAGTGAAGGTGTCGACCAGAACCGCGTCGTGATCACCAAAGATGAGTGTGGACGAGTTGGTTACCCACCGTAGGTCCTCGTTGTCACCTGCGGGCAGGTCTCTCGTCAGTCCTTCGCGTCGCATGAGTAGCGAGTCGTAATGAAGTGATGGCATTTCGTTCCTTTCGTGAAATTTAATGTAACTATAATGGTTACATTAAAAGAAAGCAAATGAGCGGCGCCTCGGTGAATCTTCGAATCCATGAATCAAATGGTTGTATCCACTCAAAAACCTAGAAATCGTGAACTCGATCAACGCCGCTCAAGCTTGAGACACTTGACGTTCAAATCTTCGGCCAACGGACGTCGTGCCCGTCCGTTTTTCGCAGAACTTCAATGTCCCAAATCGAAGGGTTCTGGTTTTAATAACAGCGCTTACAAGTTTTGTCTTGTATCACGTCAACGTAGTTTCCTGCGCTGAATCACTAGAACGGCGACGCCGCTTGGTGGAGGTGGCGTGAACGCCGATCGTGGTAAGGGACGTCCGACGGAACAGTCAAATTCTTTGCGCCATCGACCTGCACCAGGAGGCTTCCCCCAGACCCATCGATCTGCGACGTGCCAGGGCACAATGATGTCGGCGCGAATAAGTTGGCTGCCGGGTGACGTGAGACGACGCAAGAGTGCAACCGAAATGGCGAAGGGCGGGTTCGCGACGACTCGAAAAGGTCGTCGCGGTAGGCGTACGTCGGCCCCATCGGCACGCACAACAGTGATCGTGGCGTTCACAAAACTCTCGCGCAGGTCTTGGGCGCGAGCGGGGTGTAACTCGAAGGCAATGACACGAGCGCCTCGTTCGAGAAGTGGTCGCGTTAACGAACCGCTACCAGCTCCGACATCGAGCACCAAGTCGCCGGAGCGAATTCCGGCGTTATCAACCAGTCGTTCGGCCCAGCGACTATCGAGTCGGTGCCACCCCCATCGTGTCTGTCGCCCGGACACGGCTGACCATCGTGAACATTGTCATACGGCAACCATACGTCAGGCATTCACGAAGGGAATGTCTGGTCACCATCGCAGACCTGCCAACAGACTTGAGTTCCAGTCAATGGAATAATTAAGCATGCTTATCTTGAGGGAACCTACCGTTGAGGATCGTCTCGCCGTAGCGAGAGTCCACGTTCGGTCGTGGCAAATTGGTTATCAGGGCCTCATGCCAAGCGACTACCTCGAACAACTCCGGCCCGAAGACCGGGCCGCTCGTTACACTTTCGGCGAACCAACGTCAGTTAGTTCCCATTGGACCGTTGCTCTCGAGAAGGATAGGTTGATCGGCTTTGTGAACTCTGGACGCTGTCGCGACTCGGATACACAAGATCATGGTGAAATTTTTGCACTTTACGTTGACCCGGACTTTTGGCGCCAAGGTGTGGGACGCGCTCTCATGGAGTCAGCGCAAGCCAATTTTCGCCAGATGGGTTGGCACACCGCCAACCTCTGGGTTCTCGAAGGCAACATGAGAGCCATCGACTTCTATGAGCGAGAAGGTTGGTCGCGAGACGGCGAAGGTCGTACCGAAGAAGTCTGGGGCTTGGAGGTGTCGTCTATCCGATTTCAGCGATCGTTCTGATGGCCAGCTACAAATCGTTGCTGACCCTACGTTTGAAATCCTTCAATGCACTCATCAGGCAACATTTTCGGTACCGGCACAGGATTTGGCATAATTTTACTGCGAAATACCCCTTATGAGGTGTTGAGTGAAGTCCTCTTTCGTAGTTTACGCTACGAAAATCCCCTTATAAGGGGTATAATGAAGTCATGCCTAGGAAGTCGTCACTACCACGCGTCCAAGATCTCACTCAAGACCAGTGGGGCCTGGTCACGCGCCGTCAGGTGGAAGAGGCAGGGATTGGCTCAACCACCGCGGAACGCCTCACTGGACCAGGTGGAGGACTGGAGCGAGTCGCCCATGGCGTCTACCAGATCGCGGGGTCGCCGATCCCAGATCATCGAGACCTCCGGGCAGCCTGGCTCCAGCTGGCACCCGAAGTGCCCGCGTGGGAGCGAACAGCAGAACAAGGTGTCATGTCTCACCGTTCGGCCGCATCCCTATACGGACTCGGGCACTTTCCCGCCGACCGGCACGAATTCACGTTCCCAGTCCGGCGCCAGACACGGCGCCAGGATGTCCGTATCCACGTTCGCCAGATCAAAGACGATGAGTGGATTGCGCTTAAGGGCCTACCGGTAACTCGACCATCGAGGATCGTCTCGGATCTGCTGTGGCGGCGCGAAGATCCCGAGGGGGTCGCGCAGATTGTTATCGAAGCGTGCCGCAGCGCCTTCGACTATCCAGGTACCTTCGTGGACAGTCTTGCACCGCACGCGTTTCGGTTCGGCCTTAGGCGCGGAGATGGGTTCGCCCTTCTGAAGTGGTTTCTAGATCTCGTGGGCGACTCGGACACGCAACGTTGGCTCGGGGAAGCACGAGAGCACATAAATCGCAGTGTGTTTAATGAAGACGGATCGCCTTCGCCGGTGAGTGCATGACAGCGCGAACGCGATACGCCACTCCAGCGGCGTTCCGACGCGCTCTCACCGATCGCATCACGGCAGTGTCGGCATTTGCGCCGTGGACCGAGCCGCAGCTCCAGCGGTAAGTCGCCCACGACCGGCTCCTTGAACGCCTATACATTTTCGACGATGGCTGGATTGTGAAGGGCGCAACGGCGCTGCTCGCCCGGGTTGCGCTCGACTTGATGGGAGTGAGTTCATTTCATCTTCGCCAAGGCTTGGACGACGAAGCCTTGAAATTGGCTTACGTTGACAGGCGATATGTCAGCCTCCATTACCACCGCCACAATCTTCCCCACCCGAGCCACGAGCACGTCGAGCTCATCGTTGACGCCATTTGTTGCCGCGGTGAAAACGTACGCAGCCGACTGGTTACCAAAGCGAGGGAAGGACATCCGTCCTATATGCACGGTCGTCTTCTTTCCGCTCGTCGTAACCCTCTGGCAATGATCAAGGGCTTCGATTTTCTTGTGCAGTCCATTCTGAATCGTCGCGACCGAAGTAGACCCGTAGGACGCCAACCCCTCGTACAATTCGGGAAGACCGCCTCCATCGGCAAAAATGACGGTGGACTTTGTCGAAGGCTTCGGTCCAACCTGTGCGCTGATACAGCCTGAGACGCTTCCCGATCCTGCCAGGTGGACGACGCTCCAACCGATAGGCATCTGGTTGATGCTTAATAGTTCGTTCGAAAGTTTGGAAGCAGAGGCGCCCGCGCTCGGAACAATGCCCATGGACAAAGAGACCACTATGACTAAGGCGATTACGCGATACATTGGCACCTCCTAGAACGTAATAGGACCCAACATGTTGAAACGGTTCCGTCGAATTTTCAATGAAATCAGGGGCAAAGTCGCGCATCAGGCACCTTTGGAACGTATCGCTGATCGGAAAGATATGTGACCGATTCGCCCTTCTAAATGTCAATGGCCAATTTTTTGGGGTTAACGCAAACTGAATGGGACACAGGTCACGAAGCACCCCCAAAGGGATTCGAACCCGTGCCGCATCTTGAAAGGGTGGGGGGTACGGGAGACATAAATACACAAGTCCTGATTAACGCATAGATCTAAAGTGAAAAAGTCACGAATCGGGGCGTGCGGGCGTCAGATGGGCGTCACGATCGCCATCAGGTCGCCGAACCGATGCACCCCTTTCTTCGATGGTGGGAATGAAATGTCGCGACCGTTGTTTCGTAGGCTATGAGTATGGTTTCTTCGCGCTCTTCAAAGGTGGGTCCGACGTCTCGACCGGTCGCCATTCCTTACGACTTCGATAGTGCGAATGACGTTAAGGCGTCGGGAATCCTTGTGCTTCCCAACCGACTTCGCTGGTCCGAGCCGGACTTGACATTTGATCTGAACTCCACTGCCGACCGTCTCCGTGTGTACGAGATTGTTCTGGTTGAGGGCGCTGAGTCAGACGTTCGCCATTTCGTGAGATTTGATGAGTTGGTTCTTGTATGGAAAGAAATCCATCTTCCCGCCCACGTTCGCAAGGCCTGGCAGGATTGGTTCGCAGACCATCAAATTTCTGTGCCGACTTGCTAACACCACTACAAGAGCGGATTGCCCAGATTGTCGGGGCCGCGCTCGAAGGCTCTGACTTCGCTTTGGCTGGCGGGGCCGCACTTATCAGTCAAGGATTAGTTGATC
Organism: Acidimicrobiaceae bacterium; assembly: GCA_003133005.1. Classification (GTDB taxonomy): domain Bacteria; phylum Actinomycetota; class Acidimicrobiia; order Acidimicrobiales; family RAAP-2; genus RAAP-2. The sequence continues at coordinate 14,878 of PKZI01000010.1, forward strand.
GGCGAACCAGAGATCTCGACTTCTTTGGTTCCTCAAGTCCCGTGTTGACCGAGAAACTTCAATTGATAATCGACTCGCTCGTTCGTGAGGGCCTTCAAGTAGAAATCGATCGGCAGAACGAGCGGTTCGTAAGACTCGACGTCAGAGGACTGGGCGAGGAAACCGAGGTTGACTTTGGAATTGACTTCCGGCTTTTCCCGCCGCTCCATGGTGCTCATTCCTTAGTCCTTTCCAGCAAGGAACTCGCGGTTGACAAGGTATTGGCGATATTTGGCCGAGCAGAGCCGAGGGACTTTGTTGATCTCGCTGCTTTGACACAGTTCTTTGACATCGAGGAACTCTTTGCGGAAGCCGCCCGAAAGGACCACGGATTCAACCTTGCGGTGTTTGCAGAAATGACGTCTCGAATCAGCCATCTTCCTCGCCGAGAATTTCCGATAAGCGACGTCGACTTCGATGAGTTGAATGCTACGACGGCCTCGTGGCGCGACGTCGCGCATCGACTCGCTCGCGAGCGAGATCGAGGCTTGGGACGCTGAAGCTCTTTCGTTCGACGTATTCGGTCGGCTGCGGAAAGCTACACAGTGTCCGACGAACCGTTGGCAAGAGATTCAACAAGTTCACGTAGTGCGATATCAGGGAATACGTAGGTCTTCCCGTGAACTCCTACGGGTGTCTCGGCAAGATTTAACGCCCACTGCAGGGGAGTGACTTCGGGATGAAGCCTCCGTATTCTGTTCGCCATGAAAGCGAATTCGTTCAATACTCCAAGGACCTGGCGGTTATTGGTTCTTGACACCACGACATCGTCCATGGCGGCGAGTTCGTCAGCGATAAAGGACTCGGGGACGCCGTGCGCTCGCAGTATTGTCGCCAACTCATCGGGAAACCGCATTGCGAGTGTGGAGGCGGGAGCTAATGGGGCGAAGACGGGAAGAAACGTCGACTCACTCACGAAAAACGCGTGCTGGGGACGCCAAAAGAGTGGCTTGGCACACCAGTTACGTAGTTTCGTAGAGGGTTCCACGACGGGATCGTCCATCGGCCCCCTCATCCCCTCCAAGAGTTTCTTCGTGGCGTGGATCGAGTACACGAGGCTAAATCTTGCCTTATGACCACCACCCGAGAACGCTGGTGTCCGGTCTGGTCTAAAACCCGCGAGTCCGCTTTTGTTTGAAGGTCACCGACGACCAAATTGAGATGAGTCTGGGCGCTCCAGGGCCGCAAAGCAGGCCAGTTTTGCACTAATTTTGGATGACTACGGCAACTTTACAACCCGTAGAAAAGCCTATTGACTAGGAATAATGTGGCACCCCCGACGGGATTTGAACCCGTGCCGCCACCTTCAAAGGGCGGACGTCGTTCGAAGGTGGGGCGGTCGTTAAACCTGATCAAAGGTTATTTCAAGTCGCCACTCTGGTCCCTAAATCGAAGTTGGGCATTGCACGGTCATTAGCGGATAATGATTTCTAAAAGTCGTCTCGAAAGTGTGAATCGCGACGGGTTTCCCGGAGACTAAATCGTTTCCAACACGGCCAGATTTTCTGACTCGTTGGAGTCATAGTAGTGAGCCTCGAACTCGACCGGCGGCACGTAATCGAGTGACTCGTGGATGCGTCGATTGTTGAACCAATCGACGTAGTTGAGCGTCGCCCATTCGACGTGCTCGACGTTGCGCCAGGGACCCTTGCGATGGATCAGTTCGGTCTTGTAGAGGCCGTTGAACGATTCGGCGAGCGCATTATCGTAGCTGTCACCCTTGGAGCCAACTGACGCGACGATCGCTGCTTCGCCGAGACGTTCGGAGTAACGAATGCTGAGGTATTGGACGCCCCTGTCGGAATGATGTATCAACGACGAGAGGTCGCGGTGGTTGCGCGAGTAGATCGCCATCTCGAGTGCGTCGATAGCGAGGTCACTGCGAAGTGACGTCGACGCCTGCCATCCCACGATGGCTCTGGAGAAGACGTCGATAATGAACGCGACGTAGGTCCAGCCGGTGTGGGTCTTCACGTAAGTCAGGTCCGCGACCCAGAGGCGATTGGGCGCTGGCGCCACGAACTGGCGATCGACGAGGTCGCTCGGACGGTGCTGGTGTTCGTCAGCGACGGTCGTGACCTTGAACGCGCGACCGCGTCGGGCGCCCGAGAGACCTTCGGCTTTCATGAGCCGGCGCACCGTGCAGTTGGCGACCGTAATGCCTTCGCGGTGCAGTTGCTTCCAGATCTTCTTGGCGCCGTAGACACCGTCGCAGTTGGACTGGTGGACACGAAGGATCTCGGGCTTCAAGAGTTCGTCACGCACGTGGCGCGCACTCGGTGGGCGCGAGGCGGTGTCGTAGTAGGTGCTGGGGGCGAACTGCAAGGCTCTGCAGATCGGCTCGACCCCCCATCGGCCCTTGCGGGCGTCGATGTAGCGCACTACTTCTTGGTTTGACCGTCGAGCGCAGTCGCGAAGAAAATCGACGCGTCCTGCAGAATCGCGTTCGTCCGGCGCAGGTCTTTGACCTCACGCTCGAGCGCCTTCAGTCGTGCGCGTTCGTCGGTGGTGAGACCGGGGCGTGATCCTTGGTCGACCTGGGTTCGTCGAACCCAGCCCCGGAGCGTTTCGGGCGACATGCCGAGCAGTTTGGAGATGGCGGTCACGGTCGCCCACTCGGACTGATAGTCCTCGCGACGATCGATCACCATCCTCACGGCTCGTTCACGTAGCTCCGGTGAGTAGCGGCTTGATCTTGACATGGAGACATCCTCTCAAAGGATTTACTCTCCAGGTTTCCCGTCGCGATTCAGTGTGAGTTTTTTGTGAGTTTTTTATAGCCCGCTGATATCCGAAGATCCCATAATCCTGTGTTTTACTGGTGGGCCGCCCGGGTCTCGATC
>PKZI01000098.1 GCA_003133005.1 Acidimicrobiaceae bacterium
CCGTCGGCGAGATGCGCGCGGAGCGGTGCCGAGGAACGATGACACCGGTGCCGCCTGCGGCGTCCGCGCTTCGCAACATGGCGCCCAGATTGCGCGGATCGGTGACACCGTCACAGACCAATAAAAACGGCCGAGCGTTTTCAAGAAGTGAATCGAGCGCTACCGTTTCGAGTCGCGACGCGAAGGCCAATACACCTTGGTGACCTTCCGTACGGGCCTCGCGATCAAGGCGCGTCATTGAAACCACCTGGACGGGTACGCGTTGGCGTTGAGCCTCGAGTTCAATCTCGTCAAGGATGTCCGAAGGATCTTGTGCTTCGGCGACGTAGATGCGTTGGACCGCGCGACGACGAGCCTTAAGGAGTTCTAAAACCGCGTGACGTCCCTCGACCTGCTCGCCGCCGAGACCTTCCTTGTCGCGCGGCGGCGAACGTCGTGGCCCGCCCACCTGACCGCCAACGAGTGGGCGTCCACCTTGTCGAGCGGGACGGCCCTTGGGGACGCCTCGGCGCGGCGCCGGTCGCGGCGTCACGGCGCCTCTTCAAGCAAGACCACCGCAGTCGCGCCAATGCCTTCTTGGCGACCCAAGGCGCCAAGGCCCTCGAGGGTGGTTGCCTTCACTGACACCGTGGTACCCGCGACCTCAGAGAGGCGCTCGGACATGGTGGGGATGAACCACGCCAACTTCGGTTGCTCGGCCAATATCGTCAAGTCCGCCGAGGAGATGCGAAATCCCGCTGTCTCAACGAGTTGCCTCGTCGACGTCAGCATGTCGACGGATTTGGCGCCCGCGTAGCGTTCGTCGGTCGGAGGAAAGTGGTGACCAATGTCGCCCAGATTCGCGGCACCCAAGAGCGCGTCAATCAGGGCGTGGGTCGCCACGTCGGCGTCCGAGTGCCCCTCCAGTCCAACCACGTCAGGGATGAGCACCAACCCGAGCCAGAGTTCGCGCGCCGCGTCGGTGCTGAAACGATGGACGTCGACACCTTGACCGATCCTCAACGCTCGCTCCGAACGAGTTCGCGCGCACGCTCGAGGTCGCCGAGAACGGTGATCTTGAAGTTCTGGATCTCGCCGTCGACCACCACCACGTGCGCGTCAATCTGTTCGACGAGCGCCGCGTCATCGGTGGCGTCGGTCGCACCCGCGTGCGCGCGCTCTAAGACGTCGCGCCGAAAGGCTTGGGGGGTTTGCACGCTCACCAGTTCTTCACGGCGAAGTGTCTCGGCGACCGTCACGACGCCACCTTCGCGCCGTACGCGTTTGACGGTGTCGGTCAATACAAGGCCCGGGATGACGGCATCCGCGCCGTTCTTCACGGCGTCGACGACGAGTTGGAAGAGTTCCGGTGACGCGAGCGGGCGCGCGGCGTCGTGCACGACGACGATGTCCGCGTCGGCGCATTCGCGAAGTCCTCGGCGCACCGAAGCGGCGCGTGTGGCATCACCAGTGACCGTCACGTCCGCGCCCTCACCGTCACCGTCGTAGTTCTCGGGAACCACGAGCACGACGGTGGACGCGACGCTTCGTGCGAGACGNNCCCTGACCGGCGGCCACGACAATGGCGGCCACCGTCATTGCTACGGCAAGACTGAGGCGAGCTTTTCTTCAGCCGCTTCAGTGTCGACGTTCAACGCGAAGGTCAACTCAGAGACGAGGATCTGACGAGCGCGCGTCAGCATGCGCTTCTCACCCGCGCTCAGTCCCTTGTCCTTATCGCGGATCGAGAGGTTCCTCACGACCTCGGCGACTTGGTAGATGTCGCCCGAGCGAAGCTTCTCGGAGTGGTTCTTGAAGCGTCGCGACCAATTGGTGGGCATGCGGGCTTCCTTCTTGCGCAATACCGCGAAGACCTCTTCGACCTCTTCGTCGTTGATGACGTCGCGAAGACCCACCGATTCGGCGTTGGCGACCGGGACCATCAAGACGAGGTCGGTGTAGGCAACCTTGAGTTTCAGGTAGTCCTGTTTCACGTCAAAAGCGGTCATTTTCTCTATCTTCTCGACGGTGCAGGCGCCGTGGTGAGGGTAGACGAGACGATCACCCTTTTTGTATTTGCGTGGGGCCATAAATCGGGTTCTCCTAAGAAGAATCTACGCCCGAAGGGGCGTGCGAGGGGATTAGACATTCTACCGTATTTTGGCGGTTTCGTGACGTCAGGCGGTGGTCCTCAGACTCCAACGCCCGAGCGGACCTACAGCCCAGCGACTTGCACCGGCATTGACATTCGCGTTATCGCTGGCGACCCCGACATGAGCCGCGTTTCAACGTCCTACGTCGAGCGTCAGAACTTGACCATGCGAATGGGTATGCGACGCTTCACACGCCTCACCAATGGTTTTAGCAAGAAGATCGAGTTCCACGCTCACGCGGTGAGTTTGAACTTCCTCTACTACAACTTCGCGCGCCCTCACCAAAGCCTCCGGGTTAGGAAAGCTGACGGTACTTTCACCAAGCGCACGCCAGCGATGGCGGCTGGCATAGCTGACCACGTCTGGTCAACGTGGGAGATCGCGAGTCTGCTTGACTAGCGAAATGGAAGAGCGTCGGCAAGAGGCCCGCAAAAGAATCGTTCGGCTGCTGGTTATCGAGGGTTCGATCTTTGTTGTCATGGCGATCGGGCTGGCGCTGGGTGTCAGTCTTACCACTCACAGCACGGGTTGGACTATCGCTTCGGTATTAATGCTGATCGGCGTTATTTGGGTCGCCTCCGGTATCGTGATCGCATTCCGTGAAGGGCGTGACGGATTCAAGAAAGATCGCCAGATTTATGCGGCGGTGATTCGGAAAATTCGGCGTCGAAATTCAAACTAGGCCACTACCTGACATCAGACGACGTTGCGACGCCTCATCACGTCACCCGTGGCGTGGCCACGAGTGACGTGCGAGCACGTCTTATTCGTTGGTGGAAAGGTCCTCGAAGTCGACCGACTGCGGTAGACCCTCGACGCCTTCGAACGTCAGGTGGGGCTGTCCGTCGTCGCCCGTCGCGACGTCGATCACAATCGTCTGGCCCGCGTGGAAGTCCTTGAACAAGATCTTTTCGCTCAGTACGTCCTCGACGTAGGTCTGTATCGCGCGGCGCAGTGGTCGCGCACCCAATTCGGGGTCGTAACCCTTCTCCGCCAAGAACTCCTGGGCGCCCGCGGACAACTCGAGGCCGAGACCCTGAATCGCCAACTGGTCGCGAAGTCGCGTGATGAACAGGTCCGCGATCAAGATGACTTCTTCCTTGGTGAGTTCGTGGAACACGATCGTGTCGTCGATACGGTTCAAGAACTCGGGACGGAAGTGCAACTTGAGGGCCTGGTGGACCTTCTCTTTCATACGCTCGTGACTCGCGAGGTCCGAGTCCTTCACGAAGCCGATCGCGGCCTTTCGAAGGTCGGCGGTGCCGAGGTTTGAGGTCATGATCAGAATCGTGTTCTTGAAGTCAACCGCGCGTCCCTGCGAGTCAGTCAGGCGACCGTCCTCGAGGATCTGCAACAGCGTGTTGAACACGTCCGGGTGCGCCTTTTCGACTTCGTCGAAGAGCACCACCGAGAACGGCTTGCGCCGCACGGCCTCGGTCAACTGACCACCCTCGTCGTAGCCCACGTAGCCCGGGGGCGAACCAACAAGTCGGCTCACCGAGTGCTTTTCCATGTACTCGGACATGTCGAGTTGAATGATCGCGTCCTCGTCGTCAAAGAGAAACTCGGCCAGGGTCTTGGCGAGTTCGGTCTTGCCCACGCCGGTCGGGCCGAGGAAGATGAAGGAACCGCCAGGACGCTTGGGGTCCTTGAGGCCCGCGCGCGTGCGACGAATGGCGCGACTAATCGCGATAATCGCTTCGTTCTGTCCAATGATGCGCTTGTGCAATTCGTCTTCCATGCGCAACAACTTGGAGGTCTCTTCTTCGGTGAGGCGGTAGACCGGAATGCCGGTCCAGTTCGCGAGCACTTCGGCGATGGTCTCTTCGTCGACGAGGTCAAAGGTCTCCCCGCCCGAGGCCTTCACCGACGCGTCGAGCTCGTCCTTCTTTGACATGAGGTCGCGCTCTTGCTCTTCGAGGGCCTTGGCCTGTTCGAGGGCGCCCTTTTCCATCGCGGACTCCTTGTCGGCGCGTACGCGCAAGATGTCCTCGTCGTAGCGCTTGGCCGCGGGAGGCGCCGCCATGCGACGAATCCGCAGTCGACTGCCCGCCTCGTCGATGAGGTCGATTGCCTTGTCCGGCAAGAAGCGGTCCGCGATGTAGCGGTCCGCCAAGTTCGCCGCAGCGATGAGGGCTTGGTCAGTGATGCGCACCGCGTGGAACTCTTCGTAGACCTCGCGAAGTCCCTTCAAGATCTCGATGGTCATCGCGACCGAGGGCTGTTCTACCTTCACGGGCTGGAACCGGCGCTCGAGGGCGGCGTCTTTTTCGATGTGCTTGCGGTACTCGTCGAGCGTCGTCGCTCCCACGGTCTGCAGTTCACCGCGCGCCAACATGGGCTTGAGGATCGATGCCGCGTCAATGGCCCCTTCGGCGGCACCCGCACCCACGAGGGTGTGGATCTCGTCGATGAACAAGATGATGTCGCCGCGAGTACGAATTTCCTTGAGTACCTTCTTCAAGCGCTCCTCGAAGTCGCCGCGGTAACGACTGCCGGCCACCAAGGCGCCGAGGTCAAGGGTGTAGAGCTGCTTGTCCGCCAAGGTGACGGGCACCTGGTTGGCGACGATTTTCTGCGCGAGACCCTCGACGATGGCGGTCTTACCAACACCGGGTTCGCCGATCAGGACCGGGTTGTTCTTCGTACGGCGCGAGAGAACTTGCATCACGCGCTCGACTTCCTTGTCACGACCAACCAACGGGTCGAGTTTGCCTTCGCGAGCGAACTGGGTGAGGTTGCGCCCGAACTGGTCAAGGACCGCCGAACCGCCCGACTCCTCGGGTCCGCTCTTTTGACCGCTCCCTGAGGGGACGCCGCTCTCCTTGCCGGCTTGACCCGACATCATCTGAATGACTTGGGTACGCACGCGCGCCATGTCCGCGCCGAGGTCGTTGAGGACCTGGGCGGCGACGCCGTCGCCCTCGCGTACGAGGCCCAACAACATGTGTTCGGTGCCGATGTAGGAGTGACCGAGCTGCAGCGCTTCGCGCAGTGAGAGTTCGAGAACCTTCTTGGCGCGCGGCGTGAAGGGAGGTGATCCCGGCGACGGGTTCGCGTTCGAGCCAATCGCCTCTTCGACCTTCTCACGCACGACGTCAAAAGTGACGCCGAGGGCGTCGAGCGCCTTGGCGGCTACTCCTTCACCCTCGCGGATAAGTCCAAGCAGAATGTGTTCCGTGCCAATGAAGGCGTGGTTAAGGTCACGTGCTTCTTCCTGGGCGAGTACGAGTACTCGGCGGGCACGGTCTGTAAATCGCTCGAACAATGTTCATCCTTTACGAGTTAATAAGTAGCAGTGTACCGGTGCGCGAGACTTCTTCATTCCCACCCCTTACTACTACGAAACGTTCGCAAGAAGCAGCATCGTAAACACCGTTACCCCGTTGACGTTTCTTGATTTCACGACGTCACATGACGACACAGTGTTACAAAACCAAAACAATTTTGTGAACGTCGTACTCGAGGGCGTTTTCTTACGCACGAAACTCGAGCGCGTCCGAACGCGCTTACCAACACCATTCTATTGGCGCGATTGAACGAACTGATCGCTCTCGATCCACGACGACGTCGCACCGACAACGAGGGCAATCTCCTTCGAACGAGACTGTCGTCTCCTATGTTTCGCTGTGGCGAACGTCCGGATGTCGAGCGCTCGGGTATGTCCCTATTTCATATGATTTCGCGCGTGACGAGCGACGCCGCAGGGTTTCGAGGTGTGCTCGGCTTCGGGCCCTTGGGCGCGCCGGCTCTAAGGTGTGTTCAATGATGAACCCGATGGAGCACCTGCGGCTTGAATTGGTCGAATCCGACCTTCTGCGCCTTGAGGTACTACTGGCCGAGTCGGTCGTCGTGGGCGACGCCTACCTCGATTCGGTGACCACCCACCTCATNNATCGCGCTCGAACTCTTGCACTTGGCGTCTCTTTATCACGACGACGTCATGGACGAGGCCGACGTTCGACGCAACGTGGACAGCGTGAACGCCCGCTACGGCAACCTCATCGCCATCGTCGCGGGCGACTACTTGATGGCTCGTTCGGCCGCCATTTCGGCGGACTTGGGTGTCGAAATGGCGAGCCTGATCGCGCACACGCTCGCGGCCTTGACCCGCGGTCAAGTCTCTGAAGTACGCACCGCGTTCTCGGTCGAACGGACCGAGGCCGACTACTACGAAGCAATCGAGGGTAAAACCGCGTCGCTCCTCGCCGCGAGTTGTCGGGTGGGCGCCATTACCTCTAAGCGTGGACCCGAGGAGACCGAGGCGCTCGCCGAGTTCGGTCACTGCTTCGGGATGGTCTACCAACTTCGTGACGACATCCTTGACGTCACGGCGGTGGACAATCAGCTCGGCAAGCCCGCGGGCCAGGACCTCGCCGAGGGTACCTACAACCTGCCGACGCTCTTCGCTCTTCGCGATCAGGTCGTCGGGGACGAATTGCGTGAGATTCTCGGCGACGTGCTCAACGACGATGACCGCGAGCGAGCCCGCAAACTCGTCGTCGCGACCGACGGCATTGCCCAAACCGTGCTCGCCGCGCAGTCCTTTCTCATCACCGCCGAACAAGCACTCGCAAAAGTCGAAGGCCCCGAGCTACGTAAAGGATTCTCGTCACTGATCGCGTCGCTGCTCGACGACTTACCGTCGTACTAGTCGCGAAGAGGCTTAAGAGTCGGAAACGCGATCACCTCGCGAATGTTCCCGACGTCGGCGATGAGCATGGCCAGTCGGTCCATTCCTACCCCGAGACCCGCGGTGGGCGGTAGCCCCCACTCGAGCGCCTTGATGAAATCCTCGTCGATGGCCATGGTCTCATCGTCACCCGCTGCGGCGAGCCGCGCTTGTTCTTCGAATCGCGACCGCTGGTCCACGGGGTCGATGAGTTCACTAAAGCCGTTGGACAACTCGCGCGTCGCCGCGTAGGACTCGAAGCGTTCGGTGAGATCATTATCGCTCTGATGTCGTCGCGCGAGCGGTGAGACCTCGACCGGGTAGTCGGTCACGAACGTCGGATTCCACAGCGACTCCTCACACGTTGCTTCGAAGAGTTCGGCGAGCAGGCGCCCGGGACCCCATGACTCGTGAACCTGCACACCGCGCTCACTCACCAAGGCGGCTAAGCGTTCGCGACTGGTGTGCACCGAGACGTCCTCGCCCACCGCCTCACTCGCCAACTCAGCCATCGGGCGACGAGGCCAGGGCGCGGCGAAGGAAAACGCCCTTCCCTGATAGGTGGTCTCGGTCGTGCCGAGCACGTCGAGTGCGACGCCCGCCACGAGTTCTTCGGTGAAGGCCATCATGTCGCGTACATTCCAGTACGCCGCGTAGAGCTCGAGGATCGTGAACTCGGGATTATGACGAGGACTCACGCCCTCGTTGCGAAAGACGCGCCCTATTTCAAAGACTCGCTCGTAGCCACCGACCACGAGTCGCTTCAGCCACAATTCGGGCGCGATTCGCAAGAAGAACTCGCTGTCGAGCGCGTTGTGGTGCGTCAAAAACGGTCGCGCGGTCGCCCCGGTCGCGATGGGGTTGAGTATGGGTGTCTCTACCTCCATGAAACCGGCCGCCCAGCAACGCTCGCGCACCGCGCGCAACATCGCCGAGCGCCGACTGAGCGCCAGGCGCGATTCAGGATTGGCCCACAGGTCCGCCTCGCGGTGTCGGTAACGCAGATCGTGATCGGCAATCCCCGCCCACTTGTCGCCAAAGTTGTGTTGTGCCTCGGCGAGGAGTACCCAGTTCGCCACTTTGATGGACAACTCGCCACGCTTGGTGCGCACCACTTCACCACTGATACCCACCCAGTCACCCAGGTGCACTTTGGCGAACGCGTCAAAGTCCTTGGTGACCTGGGCCAACGCGAAGAGTTGAATCTCCCCAGTCGAATCGCGCATCGTCGCGAAGGCGAGCTTGCCTTGGGTACGCAGCAACATCACGCGTCCGGCGACGTTGACCTGCGCGCCCGACTCCTCGCCGTTCTCGAGGTGTTGGTACGCCTCTTGGAGCGACGCCGCGTAGGCGTTGTGGTCAAATGTATAGGGCGTCAAAAAGCCTCACTAGTGATTACGTTCATGCACGATGCGCAGTCCGTGAAGAGTTAACCACGGTTCGACGTGCTCAATGTGCTTCGTGTGCGGCGCGATGAGACCAGCGAGTCCACCCGTCGCAATCACCGTCGCTGGCCCGAGTTCCTCGAGAATACGCTCGACCACGCCGTCCACCTGGGCACCGAAGCCGTAGAGGACGCCCGACTGGATCGACTCGACGGTCGAACGACCAATCACCGAGCGCGGACGCACTAATTCGACCGATCGTAACGCCGATGCGTGCGCGTACAGCGCCTCGAGAGAAATCGCGACCCCCGGCGCGATGGCCCCGCCCAGGTACTCGCCGCGTTCGCTGATCACGTCAAAGACGGTCGCCGTGCCCATGTCCACCACGATCGAGGCGCCCGGGTAGAGGTCAAAGGCGCCTACCGCGTCGGCGACCCGGTCCGCGCCCACCTCGCGCGGGTTGTCGTAGAGGATGGGCATGCCCGATTTGGTCCCGGGACCAATGACCGTCAGATCGAGACTCGAAAACCAGCGATTCGCCATCCGACGAAGTTGGGTCGTGACCGAAGGCGCGGACGAACATATGGCAATCGCACTCACCGCGGTGCGAAGGTCCAAACCTTCGAGATCGAGCAACTGGGTCAGCACCATCGCGTGCTCGTCGGGGGTGCGGTCGGCGACCGTCGAGATTCGCCAATGGTGCGTGAGACCGTGTTCGCCGCTCGCGCGCGCGAAGCCCATCGCGTCGGCCGCTTCGGGCGCCTCGGGACCGAAAAGGCCGATCACCGTCTCGGTGTTGCCCACGTCCATTGCGAGCAACATCAGTCACGTCTCGCAGCGACGACGATTCGCGCGTTGTCAATGAGCCGCACACCCTCCACGACACCCGCCACCAGAGCGCGGCGTTCGCCTTGTTCGTCGTCGCGCGTGGGAAGAAACGTGATTGGATCGACGACGTCGGCGTAGGCCACTTGGACGCCCGCGTCTTGCATGCGCTCGCGCATCACGCGCCGCGCTTGACTGGCGTAGAGATCGTGGTCCGTCACGCTCGCGAGTGCGTGCGAGAGTGCGAGGGCCTGGTGTCGCGCGGCGCCGCTCAACAGCGTGTTGCGACTCGAGAGTGCGAGACCGTCGCGGTCGCGAATTATGGGGCACGGCACCACTTCGACGGGCAGTGCGAGGTCGCGAACCATTTGGCGCACGACGGCGATCTGTTGAAAGTCCTTTTCTCCGAAGTACACCCGGCACGGCCCCGTGACAACCAGTAATTTCGCCACGACGCTCGCGACACCGTCAAAGTGTCCGGGGCGTCCTTCGCCCTCGAGCAACTCGCTTATCCCGCTCACCGTCACCGTCGTGGGCGTCGGGTTCGGATAGTCGGGCCACATCTCGGCGAGCGACGGTTCGACCAAACAGTCCACGCCGTGCTCGGACGCGAGCACGCGGTCGTCGTCAGGCGTTCGCGGATAGGCCGTCAGGTCGTGGGGATCGCCGAATTGTCGGGGATTGACGAAGATCGTCGCCACCACGACGTCCCCGCGGGACTTCGCCTCGCCAAAGAGTGACGCGTGACCCGCGTGCAGTGCCCCCATTGTGGGCACGAGGCCAATCGAGGCACCCGCATCACGTTGCCCTTGGGTGTAGTCGCGCCATTGACGAATCGTGTGAAGTACTTGCACGTCAGGCGATCCTCAACGACTGCTTCTCGGCGAGTTCGAACGCGGCATTGGCGAGCGCGACGTAGGTCGCGCGCTCCTCGTCGGGCAAGGCGTGCAAGTGGGCGTCGATAGTCGCCACGTCACCGCGCGACGCGGGACCCGTCAACGCACTTTCGGGGCCAAGCGCGGCCACGTCGTCGATCGATTGGCGGCTCAAGGAAAGAAAATCATCAAGACTGAGTCCCGCCAATTGGGCGAGTCGCTGCACTTGTCCCAGTAGAGCAACGACGTGATTGGACGCGACCGTCGCCGTGGCGTGGTACAAAGTTCGCTGTTCGTCGCTCAACGTGATCGCACGCCCCTGCAGCGACGCGACGACGTGGCGAACGAGGTCGTCGCCGCTCACGCAGTAGGTGGCACCGACGAGCCTTCGCGCGCCCACCTCGCCCGAGGGCATCGCGACGAGCGGGTGCATCGAACCAGTACGCGCGTGTCGCGCGAGCACTTCGAGCGTGCGAGAACCCGCCACGTGTGCGACGAAGTAGTGACT
>PKZI01000200.1 GCA_003133005.1 Acidimicrobiaceae bacterium
TTGAGGACCTCTTCAAAGCGTTCGCGTTCGTACTGGCTTTCGGTGAAGCCAATGCCGGTCTTGGCGATTCCGGCGAGCGACTCCGCCCAACGCAGCAAGGTCTTTTGAGGGACTCCGTCCATACTTCTTGACGCTAGCAACGTCGACTACGCGAGCGCGGCGTCAAGAACCTCGTCCACGGTGCCGACGAGTCCGGTGTAGAAGGCGCCAAACTCCGCGTAGAGCGTGGAGGCCTCGTCGAATCGCATGGTGTAGACGCAGTCCTTAAGGTCGTCCACGTGCACCCCGAAGAGTGTCACGCCCCACTCCCAATCATCCAGGCCCGTCGATCCCGTCACGACTTGCAGCACCCGACCCTTGAACTCGCGTCCCGACGAACCGTGCGCGCGCATGAGCGCGAGTCGCTCCTCGTAGGGAAGCGAGTACCAGTTGTTCTCGTCGCCACGACGCTTGGACATGGGATAGAAGCAGAACGCCTTCATGTCCGCGGGTGGCAACACCGGAAAGAGGCGCGCCTGAAGGATGTGTTCAGGGGTGCCCGCCGCGTACTCGGAGACCTCGGTCACCGACACGTAGCTCTCGGCGACCTTCAAACCCGCCGCTTGGATCTTTGATTGGAAGCGACGCAGGTCCCAAAGGTCCTCGCCCAACACCATGAAACAGACGTCAGCCTTCGCGCCCATGATCGCGGCCGTGACGACCTGCAGACCCGACGCGATGGCGTCGTCGACCGCCTTTCGAACCGCGCCCGCGTCGACGACCCCCTCGGGGTGACAGAAGAGGTGCACGACGTTAAGACCGGTCGAAGGAACGAGTGGAGTGGGTGTCGCCATACGCCCATGTTAGAACCGTGTCCACTTCGACAATTCGCCCAAAAAGCAAGAACCGCGGGCCTCGCCCGCGGTTCTCGTCAGCGTTACTTGAAACGCTTTAGTAGTCGTCCATCCCACCGCCGGGCATCGCCGNNGCAGCGATCGACGCGGCGTTCTGCAACGCCGAGCGCGTCACCTTCGCGGCGTCAATGACACCGGCCTTGACGAGGTCCTCGTAGTCACCGGTCGCGGCATTAAGCCCTTCGTTCGGCTTGGCGAGATTGCGCACCTTGTCCACGATGACGCCACCCTCGAGACCGGCGTTGACCGCGATCTGATTGAGTGGGGACTCCACGGCCTTGGCGACCATGCGCGCACCCGTCGCCTCATCGCCGCTCAACTTCTCGGCGACCTCAAGAATGCGTGACTGGCTGCGCAGCAACGCTACGCCACCGCCGGGCACGACACCTTCTTCAATGGCGGCCTTGGTCGTCGACACCGCGTCTTCGATCCGGTGCTTCTTCTCTTTGAGCTCGACTTCCGTTGCGGCACCCACCTTGATGACAGCCACACCACCGGACAACTTGGCGAGTCGCTCCTGGAGCTTCTCACGGTCGTAGTCCGAGTCGGTATTCTCGATCTCCGCCTTGATCTGGTTGACGCGACCCTTGATTTCCTCTTCGGAACCCGCGCCTTCGACAATCGTCGTCTCGTCCTTGGTGACGACGATCTTGCGCGCCGAACCGAGTGCTTCGAGACCTGCGTTTTCTAGCTTAAGACCAACTTCTTCGGAGATCACCGTCGCACCCGTGAGGATGGCGATGTCCTGGAGCATGGCCTTACGACGCTCACCGAAGCCCGGTGCCTTCACGGCGACCGACTTGAAGGTGCCGCGAATCTTGTTCACGACGAGTGTCGCGAGCGCTTCGCCCTCGACGTCCTCGGCGACGATGAGCAGCGGTCGACCCGACTGCATCACCTTCTCGAGTACCGGCAACACGTCACGCACCGCGGCGATCTTGCTCGACACGAGCAAGACGTAGGCGTTCTCGAGCGACGCTTCCATGCGCTCAGTGTCGGTAGAGAAATAGGGCGAGATGTAACCCTTGTCAAAGCGCATTCCTTCGACGAGGTCCATGTCCATACCAAAGGACTGGCTCTCTTCAACGGTGATCACGCCGTCCTTGCCGACTTTGTCAATCGCGTCGGCGATCATCTGACCAATCTCGGTGTCCGCCGCAGAGATCGACGCCACTTGGGCGATCTGCTCTTTGGTGTCGGCCGGCTTGGCGAGTTCGTGCAGTGAGGCAACGGCCGCTTCGACCGCGGCTTCGATGCCCTTCTTCAGTGACATTGGGTTCGCACCCGCGGCCACGTTCTTCAGACCTTCGCGCACCATCGCCCAGGCGAGCACGGTCGCGGTCGTGGTACCGTCACCGGCCACGTCGTCGGTCTTCTTGGCGACTTCCTTCACCAATTCGGCACCGATCTTCTCGAACGGGTCTTCGAGGTCGATGTCCTTGGCGATCGACACGCCGTCGTTCGTGATCGTGGGGGCTCCCCACTTCTTGTCCAGCACCACGTTGCGGCCCTTGGGTCCAAGGGTGACGCGCACCGCGTCGGCCAACTTGTTCATGCCACGCTCAAGGGCGCGACGCGCCTCTTCGTCAAATGCGATCAATTTCGCCACTGTTAGTCCTCCTAGTATGCGACTGCACCGGTATCGGTGCAAAGTCCATATTAGCAGTCTAAGGGGCCGAGTGCTAAATGCCTTTCGGCCTAGCCGCCCGCGACGGCCGGCACGAGTGACACCGTCTGGCCGGACTCGAGTTTCGTGTCCAGGCCATCGAGAAAGCGAACGTCCTCGTCGGCGACGAAGACGTTGACGAAGCGACGAAGCGCCCCGCGGTCATCGAGGACCCGAAAGGCGATCCCGGGATAGGCCACGTCGACTGCGATGATGGCGTCGCGCACCGTCGCGGCGTCGACGGGAACCTCGCCCGCCCCGCCCACGAGCGCGCGCAGTTGACTCGGCAAACGAACGATGACACTCATGACGCCGACGTCGCTACCTGGTGGAAGCGCAGCGCGTCTTCGGCGTCCGCGAGTGACGGACCAATGGTCGAACTTACCGTTGCGGTGTCGACGATCGCGTCGAGGGTCTTGAGCCCGTGACCGGAGATGATCGCCACGACGGACTTAGTGGGGTCGATCGTGCCGCGACCGATCATCTGGCGAAGCGACGCAATGGTGACCCCACCGGCGGTTTCGGCGAAGATGCCCTCGCTCTCAGCAAGTAGTCCAATGCATTCGAGGATTTCCTCGTCGGACACCGAGCCACAGTCCCCACCGTTCGCGCGGAGTTCGTCCAGCACATAGGGACCGTCGGCGGGGTTTCCAATGGCGAGCGAGCGCGCAATGGTGTTCGGGCGTTGGGGCGTCACCACGTCGGCGCCGTCAGCAAAGGCCGTCGCGACCGGCGAGCAACCCTGTGCCTGGGCGCCAAACAGCACCGGCGCGCCACCCTCGACGAGTCCGAGGTCAATGAACTGGTGAAAACCTTTGGCGACCTTGGTGAACTGACTGCCCGACGCAATCGGGACCACTACTTGGTCCGGGGTACGCCAGCCGAGCTGTTCGCAGATCTCGAAGGCCAGGGTCTTGGAACCCTCGGCGTAGTAGGGACGAAGGTTGACGTTGGCGAAGGCCCAGTCGGGATGTTCAGCGACGAGTTCGACGCATAAACGGTTCACGTCGTCGTAGTTCCCCTTCACCCCGAGCACCGTGCCGCCGAAGATGGCGGTCATTGCAATCTTGGATTTCTCCAAGTCGTCAGGAATGAGCGTGACGCTCGGCCAACCAATGAACGCCGCGTGTGCAGCAACCGACGTCGCGAGGTTGCCCGTCGAGGCGCACGCCGCAGTCGTGAATCCCAGGCGACGCGCACTCGAGAGGGCGACCGACACGACGCGGTCTTTGAACGAACCCGTCGGGTTACGCGTGTCGTCCTTCAGCCAGAGTTCGCGCAGCCCCAGTATGTCGCCCAGACGCGTGGCGCGACGAAGCGGCGTCCAACCCGCGCCGAGGTCGACGGGCTCGTCGCCCGGGTCGGGTAGCAGCGCCGCGTAGCGCCAGATTGAATTCGGCCCGCTCTCGATTGACGCGCGCGTGACCTTACCCCGCGCGCCTTCAAGGTCATAGGACACCTCGAGTGGACCAAAACACACGTCACACGAATACCGGGCCTCGCCAGGGTAGGCGGTACCGCATTCTCGACATAAAAGACCTGTAGCGAAACTCATAACTCCCTTTTCATCGATCGGGCTTTGGCACCTGGTGTGTAGAGGGTCGCTCTGGGGCACACTGGTTGTCGCGACTTCAAAGGGCCCGCCCCTCAGTCGCTCTTGATGACCCTCCAATTCTTACGGAAAACTTTCGCGCTGTCAAGTGCGGTCGTCGACCGTGACCCATAACCTCGATTTGGTGACTACTTCCGATGGTCCTTGGACCCTCAACCGCGACGAGTTCGACCTCAAGAGAGTCCAAGCGATGAAGTCGTCGACCTCGGTCGCGGTGGTGATCCCGGCAAAGAACGAGGCCGACACCATTGGCGCGGTCCTCGAAGCGGTGAACTTCCACGTTGACTTCGTCGACGAACTCGTGGTGGTGGACGATCACTCCAACGACGACACGCCCACGGTCGCCAATCGTCACGGCGCCAAGGTCCTGCATCTCGAGGGTCGAGGCGGCAAGGGTGAAGCCATGCGCGCGGGACTTGGCGCGACGTCGTCCGAACTCGTCGTGTTCCTCGACGCCGACGTGCTCAACACCACCACGGAATTCGTGCCTCGTCTCGTCCAGCCACTCTTAGAGCGAGCGGACATCGAGCTCGTCAAGGGCTATTACGAGCGTCCGCTGCACAACATGCCCACGGGAGGAGGTCGCGTCAACGAACTCGCCGCGCGCCCGATACTCGCGCTGCTCTACCCCGGGCTCGGTGAGATACGTCAACCACTCGCCGGCGAAACCGCGGCTCGACGTGGCGCACTCGAGTCAATCACGCTCGAGTCCGCCTACGGCGTGGAGATCGCCCTTTTGATCGACATCGCGCGCCAATACGGTGTGCATTGTCTTGCCCAAGTCGACTTGGGTGTTCGTCGCCATCGCAACCGTCCCCTCGAGGAACTGCGGCCCATGGCGGTCGACGTCTTGCGCGCCGCGCTGGGTCGGTTCAAGGTCGCGCTGCCACCGCAGGCGTAAAACGCCTAGCCCTTAATAGCGATGTCGGGTCCAAGGATGACGATGACGTCGTCGCCCGACGAACCCGACACAGGATTGAGCCCATTGAGAGGTTGGATCGCGGACGTCGACACCTTGATCTCATTTGCGACCTCTTGTGCGGCCCAGAGAAAACCTGGGTTGTAATAGATAACGGTCGCCGACACCTTCGGACCGTTCACCTGGGGCAGTGCATCCCAGTTGAGCGACTCAAGTTGCTGGGTATACGAACGCGCCAGTCCAGAAACATTGGTGCCGTTCGCGACTTGCACCGGCACCTTATTCCTGGGCAGTGTCGTTGAAGTATCGCCGGCAGCGGTAGTTGTCGTCGTTGTGGTGGCTGTGACACTCGCGGTGGACGATTTCGTCGCGCGAAGCATCAAGAACGTTGCACCAACGAAAAGAGCGAGGATGATAAGGACGACGCCAAGGGATGGTTGATAGTGCGATCCTCCCGGGTTCTGGTGTTGCGGCTGGGAGTCGTCGCTCATCTCGTCAACTCTAGACCGAGCGAACTTTCACTAACCTGTACTCGCCAGCCGGTGTGGCGCAGTCTGGCAGCGCAGGCGATTTGTAATCGTCAGGCCGGGGGTTCGAATCCCTCCACCGGCACTAAGGCTGGGAACCTCAGCCCTTTCGTGGCACAACGGTCCTCTTCGTTCCGTTACCCAGTAACGCCTGATGCGCTACCGGGTAACGGCTGATCCTCGACCTGGCGCGGTGATTTCTACTACAACGTTAGAAAAATCTCAACGCGTCGAAACGCCGTGTTCGTCGAACTCTGTACCGAGCCTTCGCCCGTCGAGTGCATCGAGACTGGCTGGACGTGCAGCGCGACGAGTACGTCGCGCAGATAGTTCTCGACCGAGGTCGCCCTACGAGCACTCAAGGTTTTCAGGTTCGCGCTCGTCTCACTGGCGAGCGAGTAACCGAACATCGAGGCAGTTACGAAGTGACGAGCCTTCATGCTTTCGCCGATGTTGTGTATTTGGCTCTTCATGGTCGAACTCAGGGCCGACGAGCCAACGGGAAAAGGTCCAATTGCCCCTGCGAGTTCGGCCGTTGCCGGAACTTTGACCGTGGCGATCCACACTGCGTAGAGCGTCTCGGGCGTGCTCACCACAAACTTCGCTCCGCTCGCATAAATGGTCGAAGGTGAACTCGACGTCAAACTCCAACCTGAAAAAGTGTGACCGATGTCGAGCAGACCTGAACCCGCAGGAAGTGTCACCGAGGAACCGGACATGACGCTCATCGACGCGACGGTACCCGTTCCACCGTTCCCCGAGAACAGGAGAGGGATCGGCACATTCGATGCCCATTGGGCATAGATCGTCAACGACGTTGTCGGAATGAACGACGCTCCACTCAGTCCAACGAGCGTTCCACCCGTTGGGGACGTAAACCAACCTGTTTGAGTGAATCCAGGGTACGAGAGCGCTCCCGCTGCAGGAAGTTGAACTGCCAATCCTGGGTTCACCGAGACCGGATTCAAAACTGCTGTCGCACCACCGTTACTAAACGAGACGGTAACTGGTGATACGGGGGGCGACGATACCGGTGGAGACGACGTTGGATTCTGCGTCCACTGGGCATAGAGATTCAAATCATTCAAGAAGTTGTAGGAGGCTCCATCGGCGTAGGTCGTTCCTGCTCCATTCGCGTTGGTATTCCAATTACTGAAGGTATATCCGGTTCTTGCGAAGCTTGGGCTCAAACTCGAAAATGACGTCAGATTGGTGGTCACATTGTCGGTTTGATCCGCGACGGTTGTATCTGATGGGTTGTCATTCTCACTAAAGGTCACTGAATTGAAACCTGAAGTCCATTGGGCGTACAGCGCGAGATCGCTCGCAAAGGAATAGGTCGCCCCATTGGCGTAAGACGTCCCACTCCCATTAATCGCAGTATTCCAATCAAAGAATGTGTAACCGGATTTACTAAAACTTGGCGACAGCGCGGAAAACGAAGTAAGCGCTTCGCTGCTCGATGCGGTTTGTGATGAGGCGACAGTGTCAGATCCACTGTCATTCTCGTCGAAGGTGACTACAGAAAAACCAGTCGCAGAAGCCGCAATGGGAATCAACACTCCAATTAGTGCAACCAGTCCAATCATTGCAATAAAACGTCGAGTTTGAGTTTTTAACCAGATTCGCATCATGATCCTTCGAGTAGAGGAATGTGCGCCTGGGCTAACAGCTCACTTACAACATCACCAAAACCCGAATTGTTTGTTCGTGCCACGGGCCAGTGACGATTCAACTTCAGAATGAATCATAAGTACAACGGTCGCGCATCGAATGATTCAGATGCACCTTTTAGCGAAGGAGTCGTCGTTGTCGCGCGACTTCGAACGCCGCGACGGACACAGCGACGCCAGCGTTGAGAGAACTGATCTTTCCGAGTTGCGGAATCGACACAACGGCCGCACAGCGTTTGCGCGTCAATGTCGCAAGGCCCTTTTCTTCGCCACCGACGACCAGCGCCACCGGTCCTGACCCAAGATCGAGGTCGTAGAGCGAATCCTTCGACTCACCAGCGAGTCCCACCGTCAGAATCTCCGCTTTGTTCAATTGATCGATCGCCGCAGGTATTCCGCCCACGTCACAAAACGTCAGGTACTCAATGGCGCCGGCGGCGGTCTTGGTGACCGTCGGGGAGATTCGAGCGGATCGGTGCCGCGGGACGATGATGCCCGTCACGCCAGCGCCCTCGGCGCTTCGCAACATCGCGCCCAAGTTACGAGGATCGGTGACACCGTCGCAGACCAAGAGGAACGGTTTTTTCACACCGAGGAGCTCATCGAGCGAGACGGTCTTGAGCGCCTGTGCGAGGGCCATGACGCCCTGGTGACCCTCGGTCTTCGCTTCACGATCAAGACGAGTCATCGAAATCAATTGCACCGGCACGCGCTGGCGCTGGGCTTCAAACTCGATGGCGTCGAGCGTTGCAGAGGCGTCCTGGGCTTCGGCGATGAAGATCTTCGTCACGCTGCGCCGCTTCGCGCGCAGCAGCTCCAGGACGGCATGTCGCCCTTCAACCTGGTCGCCCCCGATGCCGTCGCGTTCGCGCGAGGGACCTCTACGGGGCGCGCCCGACGGAGTGCGTCGGTCGCCGGGTCGCGGTGACCGCGAAGGCGCGGCGCGGCGCGGCGCGGGGCGAGGACTCATGTCTCCTCCAACAAGATCACGGCACTGGCCGCGATGCCTTCTCCACGACCAAGAGCGCCCAGGCCCTCCAGCGTCGTCGCCTTCACCGAGACCGTGGTGCCGACGACCTCTGACAGCGCCCTCGACATGGCGGGCATGAAGGGAGCGAGTCGTGGTGCTTCGGCGATGATGGTGACGTCGGCCGAGAGGACGCGAAAGCCCTCATCGTGCGCGAGACCGATGGTCGCCTCGAGCAGACGACGAGAAGGCGCGTCGCGGAACTGGGGATCCGAGTCGGGAAAGTGGCGACCAAGGTCGCCGAGATTCGCCGCCCCGAGGATGGCGTCACAGAGCGCGTGAGTCACGACGTCAGCGTCGGAGTGACCCGCGAGTCCGGTCGCGTCAGGTATGTGCACGAGGCCCAGCCAGAGGGCGCGGTCACTCGCGTCACTGAAGGCGTGAGCGTCGATGCCCTGACCGATTCTCACGGACGCACCTGTTCCAATGCGCCAAGGACTTCGAGGTCGCTCGGTCGGGTGATCTTCACGTTGCGAAGTTCACCCTCGACAACGACCACGCGGCCGCCGCGCGCCTCGACGAGTGACGCGTCGTCGCTCGCCTCGTCGCCCGTCGCGTGGGCCTGTTCGAGGGCGTCGCGTCGAAAGGCCTGGGGGGTCTGGACGGTGACCAACTCTTCGCGCACGACCGTCGACGCGACGATGGTGACGTCGTCTTCGAGGTAGACGCGCTTGACGGTGTCGGTGACGGCGAGGCCGGGAATAGCGGCGTCGGCCCCTTGGTTGATTGCCTCGACGACCGAGAGGAAGAGTGCCGCGCTGGCGAGTGGCCGGGCCGCGTCGTGCACGACGACGATGGCGGCGTCGCCGCAGTGCACCAACCCGCAACGCACCGACGCCGAGCGAGTGGCGCCACCGGTGACCACGACGTCAGCGCCTTCGCCGTCGCCGTCGTAGTGCTCGGGCACGACGAGCACTACGTGCTCGGCGACACTGCGCGAGGTCCGCACGCTCCGTGCAGCGACGGTTACACCGTCGAAGGGCGCGAACTGCTTGGGACCGCCAAAACGGCTCCCCTGGCCCGCGGCCACGACAATGGCCGCGACGGACATGACTAGGGCAGGACCGAGGCGAGCTTTTCTTCGGCCGCTTCGGTGTCCACGTTGAGAGCGAACGTCAACTCCGAGACGAGAATCTGACGGGCGCGGGTCAACATTCGCTTCTCGCCCGCACTGAGTCCCTTGTCCTTGTCGCGAATCGAAAGGTTTCTCACGACCTCGGCCACTTGGTAGATGTCACCGGAGCGGAG
>PKZI01000126.1 GCA_003133005.1 Acidimicrobiaceae bacterium
CAGGACAAGAACGGCCAGTGGCTTGAGCCTTCGCTCACCAACATCGCCGCGGCCGCTGCTGCAGCGGGTACGAGCGTCACGCCGGACAACTTCGCGATCACCGACGAGCCGGGCAACGACGTGTGGCCCTTCGCTACGTACAGCTGGGCCGTTGTTCCAAAGGCGCAGACGAACGAGGGCACGTGTGAGGCAATCACCAAGTACCTCGACTGGGAGTCGCACTACGCCCAGAAGACCATTGCGCCGGGCGAAGGTTACGTGCCACTTCCCGCGCCGGTACAGGCGTACGCCCGCGCACAGCTGCAGACCGTAACGGCCAGCGGCACCGTCTGTGTGAATCAGGCTTCGTAGGGAACTAGCAGAAAGAGCTCGAGGAAAAATCCGATTTATTTATGAGTGAAATTCTGAATGAATCAATCGTCGAGCTCGAGTTACAGGGCGACCACGTGGCGGGGGAGTTTGACACCCCCGCCACGTCGCGCACCTGGTATCACTATGTGCTCATCGCCGGGGCGGTCATCTTCGCGGCGGTGAGTGTGGGGTTTGTTGGAACGATCTTCTGGAGTTCGCTCCCCACCTGGTTGCATCACACGAGCACCCTCTTGACTGGTTCGGCGTGGTCGTCGCCAATAGGGCCATTCGGTGGTCTCGCGATGATCGTCGGCACCTTAGAGACATCGCTCATCGCGTTGGTAATCGCGGTGATCATTGGTCTGGGAACCTCGATTGCGATCGTGTACATGATCCCGGCGAGGTTTCGCAACATCGTGGCGACCTTGGTGGAGTTGCTCGCCGCGATACCGAGCATTGTGTACGGCCTCTGGGGCCTCTTGATCCTTGCGCCGTGGATGGAGAAAACGGTGAACCCCTGGCTGAACTCGTGGCCGTTCGCCCATGAGATATTCGGAAATTCCGGCCAGGAATTCGGCACGTCGCTGCTGCTCGCTTCAATCGTGCTCGGCATAATGATTCTGCCCACGTTCGTGGCCATTAGTCGTGAAGTCATCTCGGTCGTGCCTCAAGACCTCGTCGAGGCGAGCCTTTCGCTCGGTGCGACTCGTTGGCAGGTCATTCGAAAGGTCGTTCTGCCGACCGCACGCATTGGTCTCTTCGGCGCCACCTTTCTTGCGCTCGCTCGCGCGACCGGCGAGACGGTGGCGGTGGCACTTGTCGCGGGCGGAGTGGCCAACGTGCAATTCCATCTTCTTTACCCGGGGACGTCAATCGCGGCATGGATTGCATCGGAATTCGGCGAATCGCAGGGTAACGAGATCGCTGCGCTCATGGCCTTGGGCGTGCTCTTGATGGCGTTGAACTTCGCTCTGTCGCTCGTCAGCAGGTGGCTGGTGCGCCGTCAACGAAAGGTCTTGGCGCTCGTATGAACGACTTGAGCGAACTCCACGAGGCCAGTACGCCGAGCAGTCGCATGCGCGACGAGATTCGCCGCACCTCTGACGCGTCACGGGCACGACGCATGACGGTCTCGAGAATCATGATTTTGTTGTGCGGGCTGGCACTCGCAGTGTCCGCCGTGCCACTGGTCGCCCTTATCTACGAGTTGCTTCGTCTGGGCGTGCCGGTCATCGACAAGACATTCTTTACCACGCTCCCCGCGACTCCCACCCTCATTGCGCCCAATGCGACCGGTGGTGTGTCGAACGCGATTATCGGCACGTTGGTGCTCACGCTGTACGCGTCCATAATGGCCATTCCGCTTGGCGTTCTCGTGGGTGTTTACCTGTCGGAGTCAGATTCGAAGCTTGCGGCGGCCCTTCGCGTTATTTCACAGACCATGGCGGGTGCGCCGTCGATCCTTATGGGTCTGTTCGCCTTCTCTTTCATCGTGCATGATCTGAACGTCGGCTTCTCCGCGATTGCGGGAGCGTTCGCATTGGCGGTATTGATGATGCCCGTAATAATCATTTCGACTGAGATCGCTGTTCGCGGCGTGCCTAATACTCTGCGCGAAGCCGGCCTCGCCCTCGGCGCGAAGCCCCACAAGGTATCGCTTCGAATCGTCTTGCCCGCTGCGATTTCGGGCATCGTCACCGGATCAATTCTCGCCGTGTCACGCGCGGTGGGCGAAACCGCACCGGTGCTACTCACCATTGGTGGCGGATTCATAAATTCGTGGAAGCCTCTCGATCCCGTCTCGGCATTGCCGCTGACGATCTTTGAGAACGCCAAGTCCGAATGGCCGAGCCAGCGCGCCCAAGTGTGGGGCATTGCGCTGGTATTGGTCGCGTTCGTCTTCGTACTGAGTCTCAGTGCTCGCATTTGGGCCGCAAGAAAGCAAAGGGTAAATAACTAATGGAGAAAATAATGTCCGAAACGCAAGCAACCACGTCGCAACCCGCGCCCTCGCGTGATCCTGGTCAATCCGCGATGCAGCTTAAGAACGTAGCGGTTGCTTTTAACGGGCGTGTCGCTGTTCGCGACGCGACGTTCGACGTCGCCAAGAATCGTGTGACCAGTCTTATCGGGCCTTCGGGATCGGGCAAGACAACGTTGTTGCGCGCGCTCAATCGACTGCACGACCTCACACCGGGCGCGAAGGTATCGGGTCAGATTCTGCTCGAAGGCACCGACATCTATCGAGGTGACCTTACCGTCACCGAGTTGCGAACGAGAGTCGGCATGGTGTTTCAGCGCCCCAATCCTTTTCCGACGATGTCCATTTATGAGAACGTCGTCTCTGGACTTCGATTCAATGGCATAAAGAAGAAATCAATTCTTGACGAGGCGGCCGAGACGTCGCTGCGGTCCGCGGCGCTGTGGGAGAGCGTCGAGTCGCGTCTTAAGGTGGCGGCGTCGAACCTTTCCGGTGGCGAGCAACAGCGTCTGTGCATCGCGCGAGCGCTCGCCATGGACCCCGAGATTCTGTTGATGGACGAGCCCACGTCGGCGCTCGATCCCATGGCGACGCTCAGGATCGAAGAGCTCATGACCACGCTGAAAGAGCGCGTCACGATCATCATCGTGACCCACAACAT
>PKZI01000231.1 GCA_003133005.1 Acidimicrobiaceae bacterium
GTCACCGACGCCGGTCCGTCCCAGGGTTCCATGAGCGCCGCGTGGTAGCGGTAGAAGTCACGACGCTCGACGCTCATGGCCGTCGAGCGTTCCCACGCCTCGGGGATCATCATCAAGATGGCGTGCGGCAGTGAACGCCCGCCTTGGACGAGTAGTTCGACGACCTCGTCGAAACTCGCCGAGTCGCTCATGTCGTCGGTGATGATGGGCGTCAATTCCTCGACGGGTAACGCCAAGACGTCGCTTTCGAGGGTCGTCTCGCGCGCGCGCATCCAATTGCGGTTACCCCGCACCGTGTTGATTTCGCCGTTGTGGGCGATATAGCGAAAGGGCTGGGCGAGGTCCCAGCGAGGCAGCACGTTCGTCGAGAATCGGCTGTGCACCACTGCGATGGCCGAGCACAGTCGTGGGTCGCGCAGGTCATCGAAGTACTGGCGCAACTGGGGCGAAGAGAGCATTCCCTTGTAGATCAACACGTGGGCGGAACACGAGGACGCGTAGATGTCGAGGCGGTGTTCGATGACCTTGCGGGCGCTGTAGAGCGCTGGTTCGAGGTCCCGCTCGGGCTGACTAGCGGTGATGAGTTGTTGGACGAAGAGAGGTTCACTCGCCGCCGACGTGGGACCGAGGATGGCCGAACTGACGGGCACCTCACGCCAACCAATGCTCGTAAGACCCACCCGCGCGAGGACCTCGTCAATCGTCGAACGAATAAGGTCCAGGTCACCGTGCCGCGGAATCATCCAAAAGGCGATGCCGTAGTCCCCCTTCGGGGGCACGACCGGACCGAAAACCTCGCGCACGAACGCGTCGGGCATTTGTACGAGTACACCCGCTCCATCGCCGGAGTCCACGTCCGCTCCTGTGGCGCCTCGGTGCTCGAGATTCTCGAGAATCGTCAAGGCGTCGCTCACGGTGGCGTGCGTCGACGAACCGGTCAAGTCCGCGACCATACCCACGCCACAGGCGTCGTGTTCAAAGCTGGGGTCGTAAAGAGAGAGTCGGTCTGTCATAGCGTTTCCTTATGGGGCAACGCTGACCCGGGACAATTATAACGAAAAACCCGACTTCCGGGCCATCTACGCTGGCGTGGTGAGCCAACAGCGCCAAAACGTCTTGGTCGTCGGGGCCGGCATTATTGGGCTCGTGAGCGCCTTTCGGCTCCTCCAGGAGGGCTGTGCGGTCACGGTTTTGGACCCCTCGCCCGCCAAAGGCGCCACGTGGGCGGCAGCAGGAATGATCGCGCCCACCGCCGAGATTGCGGTGGGTGAAGAGGCGAACTACGAACTCCAACGACAAGCGCTCCCGGCCTGGCGTGCGCTCGGCGAGGAACTGCGTGTGCTCACGGGCGACGAGTTGCAAATTGTCGAGAAGGGCACGCTGCTCGTTGGTTGGGACGCGAGCGACCAGCGACTGGTCGATCAATTCGCGCGGGTTGCCGGGACATTTGGCGCAGCGTTGCGTGAGTCCTCGAGAGACGAGGACCCCGAGGAATTCGCGGGCGTGAGCGCGCGGATCACGCGCGGTCTCTTGATGGCGGGTGACGCGTGGATCAATCCTGACGAGGCGGTGCGACTGCTGTTGGCGTCGCTCGAGCTGTTGGGTGCAAAGATCATCCCGAGCGAAGTGACGCGCATTGAGAGTAGTGACCACGACGTACGGGCCGTCACGGCGTTGGGTGACTACGTGGGTGGGTGCGGGATTCTCGCGACCGGCGCCGCGGGGCTCGTGCCCGGCGCGCCGGCGAGTGTGCGCAACGCCGTTCGACCCGTCAGCGGCGTGACACTTCGCGTGCGGGGATTCGATCGCAGCGACGTCGCTACCGTTCGGGCGTTCGTGCGCGGCAGGTCGCTCTACGTCGTGAGTCGACCCGGGGGCTACTGCGTACTGGGCGCGACCGTTGACGAACGCGGTGAGTCCGCGCTCGAACTCGGTGAGTTGGCCCGGCTCACGCGCGACGCCCTCGACGTACTGCCCGCCCTTGAGAGCGCGGTGGTGCTCGAGCACCGCAGTGGACTTCGCCCCGCGAGCCGCGACCTCGAGCCATTTTTCGAACAGCTGGGTGACACGAGATGGGCGTGGGCGTCAGGTCACTATCGCCACGGCGTGACGCTCGCACCTCTCACCGGTGCGTCGGCGGTTGCGTTCGTGCGTGGTGTGGCGTGATCTCGGTCAATGGCGATCCGGTCGACGCCGATTCCAAGACGATCACTGAAGTGCTCGCGATGCTGTCGATCGAGACGCGAGGGGTCGCCGTCGCGCGTAACGGTGAGGTCGTGCCACGAAGTTCCTGGAGTGACGTGACGCTCGATGAGGGCGATCGTATTGAGATTGTGACCGCTGCGGCGGGAGGCTAGGGGAAGGAATATATGTCGACGAAGGATTTACTCGAGGCGCTCGACGAGCGCATTTTGGACGCGATCAAGGCGAAGGCCACCGGCGAGACGATCGCGTACCTCTGTGAAGCTCGCGCGTGGCTCACCCACCCTGATCAGGCTCATGGCGGGAATCGTCCGAGCGCGTGAGGTAGGCGGCGCTAGCATTGAAACTTCGCGGGCTGTGGCTTAGTTTGGTCTAGAGCGCTCGGCTGGGGGCCGAGAGATCGGGAGTTCAAATCTCCCCAGCCCGACCAAACGGCGTCGAAATTCGATGTCGCGTAGTCTCGTCCTGCGAGCGCCGGACGGCGGGCGACGTGCTTGAGGGGAGCGTGTATGAAGCATCGTTGGGTAGTCGGCGTCATTCTTGGTGGTCTGACGCTCGTGCCGTCCTTTATTGCAGTGGGTGCTGAAGCGGCGCCAATCCTTCCCCCCAACCACCCGGCGTCGAATATTTCTCCTGCTCCGGACTACACGATCGTCAATAACCGGTCCTACACCGTTGGTTCGCACCTGCCAGGTTGCTGGCGCTGGGGTGGCGACAACCTGGTCGCCAGCCCGAATTCGACCACGTGCTTCAAAGAAGAGATTGCGGCGACGAACCGAGCTCAGAGTGCGGAGGGTCTGGGCCCAATCACGCTGCCCTCGAACTTCGCCGCCCTCAGTCCGGTGAAGCAGTTGTTGGTGACCGTGGACATCGAGCGCGTGAGCCGAGGAGAACCTCCGGTCATTGGCGTGGCGGCGTCACTCGACCAGTTAGCCCAACAGGGAGCAATCGCGCGTCGAGACCCCTCGCTACCCTCCGCATCGGCATACCCCGGTGCCACCGGAGGATTCACGGCGAATTGGGCGGGTGCGATTAATGCGTTGGACGCCAATTACGACTGGATGTACCAGGACGGTTGGGCGGGAAGCCGCACCTTTAACGAGGACTGCACGAGTGCGAGCGCCGCGGGCTGTTGGGGTCACCGCGACGACATCCTCGCCAACGGAGCGGTACTGCCCTGCAACGCGTCCTCGTGCTCACTCGTCATGGGAGGCGGCTACGTGAATCGAGGGGCCGGCGACGGGTTCAGCTCGTATTCCGAACTCTTCGTCCAAGTGACGAACACACCGTCAGATCTCCTCTATACCTGGGCGATGGCCGTCGCTGACGGCGCGCAGGCCTAACGACAGCGCCGCTACTTCAC
>PKZI01000220.1 GCA_003133005.1 Acidimicrobiaceae bacterium
ATTGGCGTTGGGTGTTCTTCGTGAACATTCCCATTGTCGTCGCCGCTCTCATCTTCACGCCCAAGCTTCTTCCCGAGGCGAGTGGCGAGAACACGACGGGTTCGTTTGATATTCCAGGCGCTGCCGCTGTCGTGCTGGGCGTCTCGTCGCTCGTCTACGGCTTCGTTGAGGCGGGCAACAAGAGTTGGGGATCGCCGAATTCTTGGGCCTTCATCGCAGCGGGCGTCGTGCTACTTCTCGCTTTCGCAGGGATCGAGCTTCGCACGACGAACCCATTGGTGCGCTTCTCTCTCTTTCGCTCGCGTTCGATCTTGGGCGCGAATCTCGGGATGCTCGCCTTTGGGATGGCCACCTTCGGTATCTGGTTCTACCTCGCGTTGTATCTCCAGGAGGTACACGGTTACAGCGCGCTGAAGGCGGGTGTTGCGTCGCTGCCACTCAACGTCGCGCTCATTGCGACGGCCACGATGTCCTCGAAGTTGGTGAGTCGTTTTGGCCCCAAGCCAGTCACCACCATTGGATTGGTGGTCGTCACCGCCGGACTCGCCTGGTTTCACTTCATCACCGCGACCGGATCGTACGTGAGCGTGACTCTTGGTCCGATCATCGTGATGGGACTTGGCATGGGACTCGCCTACGTTGGTCTCACCGTGGGCGCCGTCTCGGGGGTCGCGCCCCACGAAGCTGGTCTCGCGTCAGGTCTCTTGAACACGACGACCCAAGTGGGAACCGCCATTGGCCTCGCGATCTTGACGGCGATATCGACGACACAAACCGCGCACGCACTTGAGCGCGGCCAGTCCGTCCACGTCGCGCTCACGCAAGGCTTTCGCGACGCGATCGTGCTAGGCGGTGCCTTCACCTTGGTCGCGGTGATCGTGACGATCCTCGTGCTCTCCAACCGTGAAAATCGCGCCTTCGTCGCGATGGTGCGAGGAGCGGGCGCGCCACTCGAAGATGCGGTCGAAATCCTCGCAGGTGCGGAAAGCATTGCGGGATTTGGCGCCGAGTCGTTCGAAGCGACCTTGCGCAAGGGCAAGAACGTCAACGAGAGCGCGCCGTCTGCCGCGCGCGATCGTGTCCAGTCCAGAGGCGACGCCGCGTAAGCGCGTGGCCTCGCGAACGCCCGTGGTGTTAGTAAGGACCGGAGAATGACGTCCGCTTCGCTAGGTACACTACGAACGTGATGAGAGCACCAGAAAGAGAAGAACGCTCGTTGCGGGCCGACGCCGAGCGCAATCGCCTCAAGATCATCGAGGCCGCACAATCCCTCTTCGCCGAACGTGGTATCGACGTCACGATGGATGAGATTGCGCGCGCGGCCGGAGTTGGGGTAGCGACGTTGTACCGCCGCTACCCCACCCGCACCGAACTTGTGGCCTACGCATTCGAAAATAAGATGTGGCAGTTCGCGACGGGCGCGCGAAAGGCTCTTGATGACCCCGATCCGTGGCACGGGTTTTGTGCGTACATCATCTCACTGAGCACCATGCAGTCCAACGACCGCGGTTTTAGCGACGCACTCACCATGGCGTTTCCCACCGTAAAAAGGTTCGAAGCTGCGCGAATCCAAGCGTTTGAGGATTTTTCGACGCTGATTAAAAGGGCCAAGGCCTGTGGTGCGCTGCGCGAGGACTTCGCGCCCGAGGATCTACCAATTCTGCTGATGGCGAACGCCGGGGTCCTCGCAGCGACGGGCGATGTGGCACCGAGGTCGGCCCCTCGACTCATTGCCTACCTCCTTCAGGCTTTCGCGGCGCCGGGTGGCGGACGATTGCCGCCGCCACCCAGCAACCGTCAAATGTTTCGAGCCGTCGTACGACTAACGAGTCCCGAAGACGAGTCGGCGTAGCGAACCTCGAAATCGCCGTTTGAGGGTGCGGCGCGCGGCGCGCTCGATTTCATAAACGAAACGGTATCGTACCTAAATGACTCTTGGCGGACGCCGAGGGCTCTCGAAAGGTCGAAATGATTGCACCGCGCCACGACGAAGCGAACTCGCATCGTGGACGTCCACTCGACTCTGAGCGAGGGCCGCAATTGCTCAACGTGGCACTCGAACTACTCGCTGAAATTGGCTACGACAAGTTGACCATTGACGCCGTCGCCGAACGTGCGCACGCGAGCAAGGCAACCATCTACCGACGCTGGTCCAACAAGGCCGAACTCGTCGTTGAGGCACTCGGCACCCAGCAGCCGAATTTCGAGGTTCTCGATACCGGATCGCTCGAGGGTGACCTTGATTTCGGCCTCACGCAACTCTTCAACCAGGAAGCGCGGATGAGCGCGCACGTTATGCTCGGGCTCATCACCGCGCTCTCGCGCGACGCCGAATTGAGAGTGGTCTTTCGCGAGCGTTTTCTCGAACGAGAAGATACGGCGCTAAAAGTGGTGTTCGATCGCGCAGTTGCGCGTGGCGAGATTGCCCCGGAGCGCGATCTCGAACTGCTCATGAAGGTGCTACCCGCGTTCATGATGGATCACCTTCTGACACATGGTGAAATGCCCGACCAGGACTTCGCCAGGCGCGTCATCCACGAAGTCGTCGTGCCGCTCGCTCTTTCTGACAACCACGCGCCACGTCGCATTAAGTAAAGGAACCGAAATGGACAGACTCTTCGATCGACTTGGCCGTGTCGTCGTGCGTTGGCGCTGGATCGTGCTCGTCGTGTGGATTCTCGTGGCGGTGGTGTCGTCAAAGACGCTGCCCTCGATGAGCAGTGAGGTCAATAACAACAACACCAACTTCTTGCAGGCGTCGGCGCCGAGCCAACAGGCCGCCGTGCTACTCACGCCGGTGCAAGGAAATGCGTCCACCTCGAGTCAGATCCTCATCATCGCCTCGCGAAACAACGCGCCGCTTTCCTCGACGGATCAGGTTTCGATCGAAAAGGAAATCAAGGCGGCCGCCAAGGTCACCAAGGTGATTTCGGTCAAGCAGGTCGCCACGTCGTCCGACGGCAAGGTGACTGAATTACTAGTGCAAGCAAACGTCAGCCAGAACGACGATTCCGGCACTAAGACCGTCGTCGACGACATCGCGAGTACGTTCGCCCAAGCGCGCGCACCCGCGGGACTCGAGTACCACCTGGCGGGTGAAGTCGCGTCCGCGGTCGCGAACGCGGCGGGCTCGAACAAGACCGGCGGCACGGTGCAGCTCTTCTCGTTCCTCTTCATCCTCGTCTTGCTCTTTCTCATCTTCCGTTCATTGCTCGCGCCGATTCTCACGTTGCTTCCCGCGATCTTCGCGTTAGTGATTTCGATGAGGTTCATCGGGGTGCTCGGAGCCCACGGCATCAAGATCTCCGAGATCACCACGCTGTTGCTGATTATTCTTCTGCTCGGCGCGGGCACCGACTACGGTCTGTTCCTGGTCTTTCGCGTTCGCGAGGAGATCCGCCGCGGTCTTGATCCCCGCGAAGCCGTCTCTCAATCTCTCGTTCGCGTCGGTGAGTCAATATCCGCTTCCGCGGGGACCGTCATCCTCGCACTGTTGACACTTCTCTTTGCGACCTTTGGCGTCTACAACAGCCTCGCGGTACCTCTCGCGGTGGGTGTCGGAGTCATGCTCCTCGCGGGGCTCACGTTGCTACCCGCGTTGCTCGCCATCTTCGGTCGCGCCGTGTTCTGGCCCACGAAAGTCGTCAAGACCGAATCCAAGATCGGGGTCTGGGGAACCATTGCGGTGCGGCTCGTTCGCCGACCCGCGGTCACCCTCGGCATCGGACTCGTGTTGTTCATTGGTCTCGCGTCGTTCGCGTTGGGTTACCACTCCGGTGGGTTCGGCGGGAGCACGAACGCACCCGCTGGCACCAACACCGCTCAGGGTAACGCCATCGTCGCGGCGCACTTCCCCCACGCGAGCGCGAACCCCGGCGACGTCGGCTTTCGCTACACCACGCCCGTTTGGACCAATCCCAGTGAGGTGATCAAGGCTCAACAGTCGCTGAGCGGGTCGGGAGACTTCAGTCGCATCACCGGACCCCTCAACGCCAACGGCTCGAGCCTGACCCCCGCGCAGTTCACCCAGTTGTACCAAGAACTCGGCGCGCCGTCGAGGCTGCCAGTGCTCGAACCAACCTCGATCAAGGTGCCCATCGCGCTCTACGAGGCTTACCGTTCGAGTGCCCAGTACGTCAGCGCCAACGGGCTCACCGTTGCCTTCCAGACAACATTTCGCGCCGGTAATCAGCAGTCCACTGAAGCGCTCCAAGCCGTGCCTCAAATTCGCGTCGCCACCACCAAGGCGGCGCACGCATCGGGAGCAACTGACTCGGGCGTCGCCGGTGAAGCGGCGGGACTCTACGACGTAAGTGGGGCGTCTGATCGTGACCTCCTGCGCGTCTTTCCCATCGCCATCCTGGCAATCGGTCTGTTGCTCGGTTTGGTGTTGCGGAGTGTCGTCGCCCCGCTATATCTGATCGTGAGTGTCGCGCTCTCCTACATCGCGGCGTTGGGCATCTCGACGCTCTTCTTCATCGATATCGGCGGTCAGAAAGGATTGACGTTCATCTTGCCGTTCTTGATGTTCATCTTCCTCCTGGCGCTCGGCGAGGATTACAACATCCTTGTCATGACGCGAATACGCGAAGAGGCCCGAGAACTTCCGCTTCGCGAAGCCGTGTCGCGCGCGGTGGGTATTACAGGCCCGACGGTCACTTCCGCCGGACTGGTCCTCGCGGGTACGTTCGGCGTCCTGGCGGTCGCCGGAGGCGGCGGACAGATAACCGATATTGGTGCCGGTCTCGCGATCGGCATCTTGATGGATACGTTCTTCGTGCGTACCCTGCTGGTGCCCGCCACGGTGGTACTCCTGAGCCGTTGGAACTGGTGGCCTTCAAAACTCAGTCGCGCTCCCGAGCCGCGAACGACGACCAGCGTCAAGAAGTAAACCCCAACGCCGTTGGCGCGCATCGGTTTCGATCACACTCACGACGTGCGAGTAGTTCACGACGTGCCGTTACTCGACGACTTCGACCACCACGACGGTTTCGGTTTCTTTTTCGAACGGATAGATGAGTCGATAGACAATGGCAGCGACGATGCCTCCGACCATTGGCGCCACGAGGAAGAGCCACACCTGGCTGAGGGCCTGGCCTCCGACGATCAGCGCCGGTCCCAAGCTTCGCGCGGGGTTGACTGACGTGCCCGTAAGGGGAATGCCTATGAGGTGAATCACCGTGAGTGTGAGACCAATGACCACCCCGGCGACCGCTGCGTTGCCGTATTTGCTCGTCACGCCAAGTATCACGAAGACGAAGGTGGCCGTCAGGATTATCTCGACGAGGAATGCACCGCCGCCACTGATGTGCACGAGCGAGGCAGAACCGTAGCCGTCGGTACCGAGACCCTCGACTGAGCGGTGATAATACGGCGACTGGTCGAACACGGCCCAGAGCAACAACGCTCCGAGAATACCTCCGACGAACTGCGCGACCCAGTAAACAACTGCATCAAGGGCCGACACTCGCCCCGCGAGAAAGGCGCCCATAGTCACGGCGGGATTCACGTGCGCACCCGAGATCGGGCCAAGTACGTACGCGAGGGCCATCAAGGTGAGACCAAAGGTGAATGCCGTCGCCACCACGCCAGCCGCGACGCTTCCTCCGTCGAACCTAAAGCCGAACATCAAGGTCGCGACTCCCACCGCGAAGAAGACGAGAATAAAGGTGCCGAGCAGTTCGGCAAAAAACTTCCTGACCATTGACAACTGCCTTTCTCTCAAACTCTTGACATTCTGTCCGTTACCCGAATCCCATTGAGGGATGCCCGTGGCACGAATTCTCAGGAAAAGAAGGGTGTTACGCGCCCCTTGCAGAAAACGCGCATCAGATTCGCAACCTCTCGACCTCCAACACGCGCGACGTTCTTGTTGGATGCACCTTGTGAAGGCGTATCCGAATCGCACGATGAGATGATATGTCAACCCAAAATGCTAGAATCCTGACCATGCGAGTTGCGAGAAGTCTCGACGCCCGAAAAGGCCAGGCGTGGCACGACTTCATGCAGATGCAGGAGGTTCTCCAGTCACGGCTCGAGCAGCAGTTGCAGTGCACGTCGAATCTGTCGAACGCAGATTACACGGTGCTCGTCGTTCTCTCCGAAGCACCGGAGCGTCGTCTGCGCGTCTTTGAGATGGGACAACAGATGGGTTGGGAGAAAAGTCGGCTCCATCACCAACTCACACGAATGTGCCAACGGGGTCTTGTGGTCCGCGAGTCCGACCCCGACTCGCCGCGCGCGATCTTCGCAGTTCTCACGGATGCCGGATTCGCCGCCATTACGAATGCGTCACCCTCGCACAATCGAGAAGTTCAGCGACTCTTCTTTGACAAGATCACCGACGAGCAGGTCGAACAACTCGGTGACATATCACTTCGCGTACTTGACGGATTACTCGGCCGCGGTTCGAACTGAACCGTTCCAATCAGTCTTCGTCAACTGAGGAAGTCCAACGAAGGCGCTCAGGACTGGTCATCGACGAACGTCGCTGTCGCACCGCGGGTACGGACGACGTTCTCGATGAAGCTACTTGCTATAACGTGAGCGGACGCACCGGTGCGCCGATCAGACTGGGATCCGACTTCCAGTCGACGTCGGCCACGTCGATGTACAACTCAATCTGATTGCCGTCGGGATCCAAGATATAAATGCTGTGACTGATGGTGTGGTCGCTGAGACCGTCAATGGCCACGCCCACCTCATTAAGTCGGTTCACGGCATCACGAAGTTCGTCGTCCGTGTCGCCGATCTTTAGACCGAAGTGATAAAGACCCAGATGACGACCGCGAGGAAGTGGTGTCGCCTTGTCGCCCACTTCAATGAGGAGGAGTTCGTGGTGCGTGCGTCCCGAGGAAAAGGCGGCGATGGGCTGACCGGGTCGCGCGGCGATGACGACGTCCCAACCGAGTACGTCGCCGTAGAACGCGGCGGACTTCTGGACGTCCCTCACGAACAGTACGAGATGACCCAATTCCTTGACCTCGATCATTTTTCTTCCTCCTCGGCCGCCTGATAGCGCAGAAACCTTGCAATCACTGCGTTGATTCCTCAGACACGGCAACTTTGAGTTGATATATCATCTCAGTATAGTGGCGGCGATTTATAGCCACGCAAAGCAGATGCGCTGATTTCCCAGGCGCTACCCGCCGATGCGATCAAGCTCCTCAAGATCACTCTGCGAAAGGACGAGCGCCGCACCAGCCACGTTCTCGCGCAGGTGCGCGACCGAAGAAGTGCCCGGGATAAGCAGAATGTTGGGCGATCGCTGCAGAAGCCACGCGATGGCGACGGCCATCGAACCGACACCTCGGCGCTCGGCGACCGCATCGAGTTCTCCAGCTTGGAGTGGAGAGAAACCACCCAGTGGGAAGTAGGGCACGTACGCAATACCCTCGTGCGCGAGCGCGTCGATCAGCTCGTCGTCCTCGCGATGGGCCACGTTGTAGAAATTCTGCACGCAGACAATCGGTGCGACGGACTGCGCTTCTTTGATCTGCTCAGCCGACACCGTACTTACGCCGAGATGCTTGATCTTGCCCTCTCGCTGTAATTCGGCCAGCGCAGTGAAGGGTTCTTCCAGCGAACCTTCCACGTGCGAATGACCATCGTTTCCTCCACCAATTCGCAGATTGACGACGTCGAGCGCGTCGAGACCAAGATTTTCCAAGTTGCGGTCTATGGCCTCTCGAATGTCCTTCGGACTTCGCGCGTGCGGCCAGCCACCTTTTTCATCACGCGTCGCGCCAACCTTTGTCACGATGCAAAGCGATTCGGGGTACGGCGAGAGTGCTTCGCGAATGATTTGGTTGGTGACGTGGGGACCATAGAAGTCCGACGTGTCGATGTGATTGATGCCGAGCGCCACGGCCTCGCGAAGTACGGCCAACGCTTCATCACGATCGCGGGGCGGACCGAACACACCGGGTCCCGCGAGTTGCATGGCGCCGAACCCAAGGCGGTTGACCACGAGGTCGTCAGCGAGTTGAAACGTTCCACCGAGATGAGTGTCGTGGGTCATAGTGGCTCCTTCGCGCCCGCGTCGCCGAGGGCTAAAAGGCGAGCCTAAACGTCACCGCTCGAAAGTGGCCAACGCACGACGACTCGCTGTTCAATCGTCATCGTGCGACGAGTCGGGTCCCGGATCGCCGCCATCCACCACTGTTTGGAGTCGATCGAGGTAAAAACCCCAACCACCTTCGTGGTCAGTGACGGCGTCGTCGGGCAGACCTCGGTGCACTAAACGCACCATCGTCGCCGCCCCTTGGGCCGTGAGTGTGATCTCGACCTCCGTGGAACCCGCCGGAATAGGATGATTCGGCTCATCCCAGCCCATCGTGAACACGACCTTCTCGTTGGGCACGACCTCGACGAATTCGCCTACCGCAGGATGCTTGCCAGCGACCAGCACGAAATACTCGCCCCCCACGGCCGGCTCGAGGCGGGCCTCGGTGCCCATCCACAACACGAACTTGTCCGCGTCGATGAGAAACGGGAAAATCGTTGCGGCAGGCGCATCTATCAGGATTTCCTTGCATGCTTCACTCATTGCACTTCCCCACTTTCATTCGCTGCGGCCTCGGCCACTAGCTTCAATTTTTCGAGACTCGATGTCCAAAAAGAGTCGACGAAGGCCCGTACTCGAGCCAATTCGCCTTGATTTGCACTGTAGAGACGACGAGGACCCTCTCGGCGTTCGTGCACCAGGTCGGCTCGACGAAGTACGCCCAAATGCTGCGAAATCGCCGATCGCGTGACGTCGGGAAAGTGCGCCGCGATCGTGGCCGCCGGTAACTCGCGTGACCAGACGAGTCTGATGATCTCGCACCGCTTCTCGTCGCCGAGGGACTTTAAGAGGGTCTCCATCGCAATTACGTTAGCACTTTCTTACGTAAGAATCAACTTACGTATTGTGCAATGAGTCAGGTCGCCCCTGACGGCTCGAAGGCCGAGCGCCGAGGACTGAGTGCCGC
Source organism: Acidimicrobiaceae bacterium (assembly GCA_003133005.1). GTDB lineage: Bacteria > Actinomycetota > Acidimicrobiia > Acidimicrobiales > RAAP-2 > RAAP-2. Next base: position 8,973 of record PKZI01000220.1, read on the forward strand.
GGTCAGCTTGCCGACGATGAAGAGGGCGACGCGATTTACGAGCCGTTGAGCGAATGCGAACCGCGAGTGCTCGTGCGACGTTCGCCTCAAGCTTGTGGCGAATCTTGCGAAGAACGATACGTGCCTATCGCACGATGACGTCTCCTTAGACTCGACCTTGAGTAGATCAACGTTCGCCAACCCGGCGCAAGAACAGCCACGAAAGTTGTAACGCTGGTGCCCCTTGGAGTAACTGTTACGACGTCCCTTGAGAACATGGAGCAACTATGACAACCAAGTACGAGAAGAATCCCGAAGCCGTCGCGAAGCTCGCGCCACGCCAGTACAAAGTCACCCAGGAGAGCGCCACGGAGCCGGCGTTCGACAATGAATTCTGGGACAAGAAGGATGCGGGTATCTACGTCGACGTCGTCTCAGGTGAGCCCCTCTTCGCGTCGACCAAAAAATACGACAGCGGATGTGGCTGGCCGAGTTTCACGGAGCCACTCGTGCCTGAGAACGTCAAGGAGAACAGTGACCGCGCGTTTGGCATGGTGCGAACTGAGGTCCGCTCCACGCACGCCGACAGTCACCTCGGACACGTTTTCAACGATGGACCGGTCGACCAAGGCGGCCTTCGCTACTGCATCAATTCCGCCGCACTACGTTTCGTCCCTTTCGACAATCTTGAGAAGGAAGGCTACGGCGACTACGTCTCGCTCTTTGACGCGGCACCCAAGAAGGAAGGAAGCGCGCAATGACGAACGAGACTGAAAAGGCGATTCTCGCGGGAGGTTGTTTCTGGGGAATGCAAGACCTCATCCGACGCCAACCGGGCGTGCTGAGCACGAGAGTTGGCTACAGCGGTGGTGAGGTGGAGAACGCCACCTACCGAAACCACGGCAACCACGCTGAATCGATTGAGATCATCTTCGATCCCTCGGTGACCTCGTACCGCAAGATCCTTGAATTCTTCTTCCAAATTCACGATCCGACCACGCCAAACCGCCAGGGAAACGATCGCGGCGCCAGTTATCGCTCGGCGATTTTCTATCTTGACGACGAGCAGCGTCGCGTCGCTGAGGACACGATTGCCGACGTGAACGCCTCGGGACTCTGGCCCGGCGTCGTGGTCACGGAGTTAAGCCCGGCGGGCGCCTTTTGGGAAGCCGAGCCGGAGCACCAGGACTACCTCGAGCACTACCCGAACGGTTATACGTGCCACTTCCCTCGCCCCAATTGGGTGCTTCCTCGACGCAATGAGGGCGCCAGCAGCGCGCGGGCGTCCTAACTCCAATCACTGGCCACGGGCGCTGGGAACTACGCAACGAAACCCAAGCATGTTCGCGTCGCACTCGAACTAGACGAAAAGAACGTCCATCTGGCCGATTGCGGCGGACAATCCTTCTTTTATCCCCATGGTCATGAAGGTTTCCATTGCCTCAATGGATGGGAATTCCGTCAAAACCGTCATGCGCGTCGTCTCGGGCGTTACTTCGCTCAGTATGACGCGAACAATCATGCTGGGCACGCCCGCGCGTGGCGCGCCGGTCTCGTCAGCGATGCCATTGTCAAACTCGATTCGGTGCGGCGCCTCGATCAACGTGAAGTGCCACCAACCCGGTTCAATCTCACCAGCGGGACCGGTCATGAAGTAAGCAACGTTCCCTCCTGGCGTAAAGTCAAACTTCGTCATCGTGGCGGGATAAGTCGGAGGTCCCCACCACCTTTCGAGCAGCCTCGGATTCCTCCACAACTCCCAAACACGCTCCACGGTTTCGTCGAAGTCGGCGACAATCGTCATCGTGAGCGCAACCGGATCAGTGACCACATTCGACACCGTCATCTTCCCCTACTCTTTCTACTCTGCTTTTCTAGGACCACGTCCATGCGGTCTACGCGCCCGCGCCACAGATCTTCGTAGTGCCCGAGCAGTACTTGCGCTTTTTTTACGGCGGCGACATTGCTGCGAACGAATTGTTCGCGCCCTTGACGTCGTTTGGAAACCAGTTCCGCTCGTTCGAGCACCGCGACGTGCTTTTGCACCGCGGCGAAACTCATTGGATAAAACAGAGCGAGCGCAGAAACCGAATGCTCCCGTTGAAAGGTCCTTTCGACGATGTCGCGTCGCGTGGCGTCACTCAACGCGTGGAAGAGCTGATCCGTCTTCTGGGCCGGAAGATAATCTACAACCATATGGTTGTAGATTATCTATTCGTACGAAAGATGTCAAGTTCGTTGCGCACGTCGACGTAAGAGAGGAGCGCCACCGTGCCATACTCAATCCGTGCGTCGCCAGGTCACCGTTCTGCTGCTCGTTGTCGCCGTCGCAGTGGGCACGTTCTTCTTGGGTCGATGGTCGATAAAAAGCACATCGCTCGCAAAGAGCACGTCGACGTCGTCACAAGTGCTGCCGTTGGTGAAGGAGGACTTCACTCTCCTCCCCTGTGGTTCCGATTCGACGCTGGGGATGGAGGGATGCGAGGAACACGCGATTGTGCACTTGGATAAGCGCATCAATGCCTCACAGCGGATGCTGTATTCATTGCTTCGAACGACAGAATCGCGCCAGACGATGATCACGGCGGTGGATGAGTGGCTTTCGTATCGTCGAAGTACCTGTCTCGTGGATTCTGACGCGTATGAAAACGGCTCCTTAGCGCCGATAGCCTTCGCCAACTGTCTCGTGAGCGTCGACGATCAGCGAGTCACGGTTCTCTCCCACACACTTTCGAACTACGGCAAATGAAGACGGCGTTCTGCGTCAACAGTGTTGAAAGGAAAATCGCGCAAATAGGTACTAAGACCCGTTTGCGTACCGGTACGATTTATAGCGAACAAGGAAACCTTTCCTGTAGCACCCGCGAGGTGGGAGTACATGGACTTACTTTTCACCGCCGGTATCGTATTCGTCACCTTTCTTGCAAGCGCCGCGATCATCTCCAAAGCCGGCTTCGCTCGTCTGTGGCTATTGGTGCCGCTGGCACCAACGATCACGTGGGCCGTGACTATCGTTCTTCTTCGCGTGCGATTTCACGCTTTCGTGAACGTGGGCGTCTTGGCGTCGACGGTGCCTAGCACCCTTTCGTCCATCTACGGCACCACGTATTCTGCGATGTTCACCATTGACTGGATCACCTTGGCGGTCGCGTGGCTCTTTCTGATCTTTTTCGCCATCGCTCGCTGGCCGAGTGGGGCTTCAGGTCGCTCATCTCGCCGAGCCGGTCCGTCGCTGCAAGTAATCGAGGCCGATCGAGGAGCCGATGTACCTATTCAATCGTCGTCATCATCACAAGTCCGCTCACACCATCCACTGCCTCGAGGACCCGGCTTTGGTGCACTTACGTACATTCCCGGTCCTGGATCGCCCTCTCAGAGAGGCGCCACTACCATCGCTGAGCGACAAGAAAATAGACAACTCGCGACGTTCTGCGCTCGATGCGGTGAATCAATCCCCGGAAACCGCGCCATCGGACACGAATGCCCAAACGCGGGAGGGCCCGCTACCTTTTGTCGATATTGCGGCAACCTAAACGGCGAAGATCTCCGCACATGTTCCACGTGCGGAGCGAGCTGGTGACACGACACCTTCAAGAACCGACCGAGATTTCTTCGTAAACGCGACCGAGACACACGATCCCTTCGAGGTTTTCTAACCTCTATTCAACGATCGAGTGCCGCCGTCATTTCTACATCGCGGGCGTTGCGCCTCCGTGGCTGGCATTTTCTTCTGCGGCCCTGTTTCGGAAAATAGAGAAGAGGTCAAACTTCTCCGCCTCGACTTTTGCGCTGACTTTGGCCGGCGCCTTCTTTGCGACCGCCTTCGTCTTCGCGACTGTCTTCTTCGCTACCGCCTTCTTCTTAGCGATTGTCTTCTTCGCTACAGCCTTCTTCTTGGCCGGGGCCTTCTTCGCGACAGCCTTCTTCTTGGCCGGGGCCT